>JAEWML010000149.1 GCA_023393155.1 Bacillota bacterium | reverse complement strand
ATATGGGGCAGCATCCGCACCACCGCCCGGGAGAAAAAGCCAAACCGCTCTCCGTCGTCCATATAGCCGTACAAATTCGCGCGGTTAAAATACTGCTCGTTGTCCAAGAAATAATAGGTCACTTTGTCCCGCACAAGGCGAAACAGCCCGCAATAGCTCCGCCGCCACGCCAGATTCACATAGTCGTAGCAAAGGTACTCCAGCTCCGGGCCAAACTGATCCCGGATGCGCCGGTACAGCGGCAGCACCACAGCCATCTGAGCGCCCTCCGCCGCCATCGCGGCGGGCAGGGAGCCGGACACGTCGGCCAGTCCTCCGGTTTTGCAGAAAGGCACGGCCTCGCTGGTGGCATACAAAATTTTCATGGCGGTTTCCCCTTTCTAACTCAAGCCCACACTTCCAAGCCGCCCGCAAGCGGACAAGCTTTACACCCGCGCGCCCTTGCTCACCACCAGTGGATAGGAGGAGTGCCCAATCAGCGTCCGGTCCGGAAGCACCTCCACTCGCTTGTCGGTGATGATATGGGCCAAATCCGCGTTGCGGCGGATCACGGTGTCCTTAAACAAAACGCAGTTGCGCACCCGCGCACCCTCCTCCACCACAACGCCGGGGAACAGAATAGAGCCTTCCACCGTCCCCTCCAGCTTGCAGCCGTCTCCAATCAGCGAGTTGACGCACAGGCCGCCGGGACCGGCGTAGGCGGAGGATTTGTCCGCGTTTTTTGCCCGGATAGGCCGCAGCGGCGTGAACAGCTCCGCCCGGATGGGGGCGTCCAGAAGCTGCATGCTGCGGTCATAATACTCCTGCACGGAGCGAATCTGGGCGGCAAAGCCGGGCCAGATGAAGGAGCGGATATTCAACTCTCCCGCCTTGGCCTGAAGAATGTCGTGCCGCCAGCTATACTGGTCGCGGCTGATGCACTGGTCCACCAGCTCCACCAGCAACTTTGTGGACAGGATGTACACCTCCAGCCCCCGATAGCCCCGGGGCGTATGCATCTGGTATAAGACCTCCCGCACCCGGCCTTCTCCGTCAGTCTGAAAATAGGTTCCGTTGTCCACGGCAAAGCTGTCGTCCCCGCAGACGGTGGTAATGTCCGCGCCGGAGCGAATATGCCGGTCCAGCACCTCGGCAAGAGGGAGATTTACCACAAGGTCCCCCTCCATCAACGCCACATGGTCCTGCCGGATGGACTGGAGATAGCTGCGCACTCCCGCCAGCGCCTCCATTTTCCCCCGAAATTCTCCGTACCCGCCGCCCGGCCGCTCATAGGCAAAGGGGGGCAACAGCTTCAGTCCTCCGCGCTTGCGGCTCAAATCCCAGTTCTTGCCGCTGCCAAGATGATCAATCAGGCTTTGATACTGCCCGTGGAGCACCACGCCCACATCCGTCACTCCGGCATTCACCAGATTGGACAGGCCGAAATCGATGGCCCGATACCGTCCGGCAAAGGGGAGGGAGGACGCAGAGCGCCCGACAGTCAGCTCCTTCAAATCGTTTCGCCGTTCATAGCAGAAAATGATTCCGTGCAGTCCGTTCATCTCGCCACCTCCTCGCCGCGTTCATCCAGCATGGCTTTGGGCGGAACGCTGATCCCCGCCTCCAGCACGCAGCCGGGGGCCAGCACCGCAAGCCCCCACAAAAGGGGGTCAGCTTCCTCGGGCGACGCGCCCACGCGGCAGTTTTCACCAATCACCGCGTCCTGCCCCACGATGGCGTATTCCACCACGGCCCCTGCCTTCACGGTGACGCCGGGCATCAGCACGGAATAGCTGACCCTTGCCCCCTCTTCCACCGTGACGCCGGCGGAGAGTACGGAGTTTTCAACCGTCCCCTCCAGATTACCGCCACGGTTAAAGGCGCTGTGGCTCACCTTGGCGTGCTTACCCAGAAAGGCCGGGGGCAGGGACAGGGACAGGGCATAAATGGGCCACGCCTCGTCCAGCAGATCAAGGCCCGACTCCGGGGAGAGCATATCCATGTTGGCGTCCCAGAGGGATTCCAGCGTCCCCACGTCCTTCCAATAGCCCTCGAAGCGATAGGCCGCCATTTTTTCGCCGTTTTGCAGCATGGCGGGAATGACATTCTTTCCAAAGTCGTTGTCCGACGCGCAGTCCGCCTCATCCGTCTCCAGATAGGCCCGCAGGGTCTTCCAGCTAAAGACGTAAATGCCCATGGAGGCAAGGTTGCTCTTGGGGTGCTTGGGCTTTTCCTCAAACTCCGTCACCATGCCGCCTGCGTCCACGTTCATGATGCCGAAGCGGGAAGCATCGTCCCAAGGGACCTCCATCACGGAAATGGTGCAGGCCGCGCCGGTTTCTTTATGCCGCTCCACCATCCGGGAGTAATCCATTTTGTAGATATGGTCGCCGGAGAGGATCACCACATACTCCGGGTCGTATCGGTTGACAAAGGCGATGTTCTGAAAAATGGCGTTTGCCGTGCCCTTGTACCACGTGCCGCCGGCGGCGGACTGGTAGGGCGGCAGAATGTGGACGCCGCCGGTGCTGCTGTCCAAGTCCCAGGTCTGGCCGTTATCCACATACGCGTTCAGCTCCAGCGGGCGATATTGGGTCAGCACGCCCACGGTGTCGATTCCGGAGTTTGCGCAGTTGGACAGGGGGAAGTCGATGATGCGGTATTTCCCGCCGAAGGGGACCGCTGGCTTTGCCATATCGCCGGTAAGCACGTACAGCCGGCTGCCCTGGCCGCCGGCCAGCAGCATGGCGATGCACTCCTTTTTCATGCCTCTGCCTCCTTATTTACCGGGCTTTCGAGCTACCTTTTTCGCAGTGCCCCGCCCGGTGCTTTTCTCCTTCGTCCCCGCCGCCGCCGCCCTTTTCGGAGAGGGCGATTCAACGCTCGGGAACTTTTTGGACACTGCGGCTTTCGTGGAATTTGCCGCGTTCTTCTTCTCCGCCCGCAGGAACACGCCCCCAAAGGGCGGAATGCGCAATACCACCGACTGCTCCTGCCCGTGGAAGGGAACCGCCTGCGTCTCCACGGGCGAATCGTTTCCATAGCCTTCGCCGCCAAAGGCTTCCCCGTCGGTGTTGAACACCTCAGTATACTGCCCCTGCTCCGGCACGCCCACTCGATAGTCGGGGTAGGCGTTGGGCGAAAAATTCACGGCGCACAAAAGCGCCCCGCCCTTGGAATCCCTGCGCAGGAACACCGCCACATTGTTGTGGTTGTCGTCCGGCACCAGCCACTGGAAGCCCTCCTGACGGAAGTCCTCCTCCCACAGGGCCGGGGTGTTCTGATAAAACCGGTTGGCCACCCGGAAAAACGCCTGAGTTTTGCGGTTCGGCTCCTGCTTCAGCAAATACCAATCCAACTGGCCGTTTGCGTCCCATTCGTGCCATTGGCCAAGCTCCGGGCCCATAAACAGCAGTTTTTTTCCGGGATGGGCCAGAAAGTACGCATAAAACCCTCTGAGAGAGCGGAGCTGCGTCTCATACTCCCCCGGCATCTTCCCCACCAGCGAGCCTTTCATATGTACCACCTCGTCGTGGGACATGGGGAGCACGTAATTTTCCGAAAACGCGTACATCATGGAAAAGGTGAGGTCCTTGTGGTTGAACTGGCGGAAATAGGGGTCCAGCTTTAAATAATGACATATGTCGTTCATCCAGCCCATATTCCACTTGAGGTTGAAGCCCAGCCCTCCCTGCTCCGGCGGCCGGGTCACCAAGGGCCAAGCGGTAGATTCCTCCGCCACCATCAGCACCCCGGGATTTATCGAAAAGGCCATTCGATTCAGCGCACGGAGAAATTCCACGGCCTCCAGATTTTCGTGGCCACCGTTTTTGTTGGGAGTCCACTGGCCCGCAGGACGGTCGTAGTCCAAATACAGCATGGAGGCCACCGCATCCACCCGCAGCCCATCGATGTGGTAAACCTCCAGCCAGAAGCGGGCGGAGGAAAGAAGAAAGCTCACCACCTCGGGTCGTCCGTAGTCAAAAACCCTTGTCCCCCATCCCGCGTGTTCCCGCTTCTTCGGGTCCGCATATTCGTAGCAGCAGGTTCCGTCAAACTCATACAGTCCCTGTGCATCCTTGCAGAAGTGGGCGGGGACCCAGTCTAAAATTACGGAAATGCCGTTTTCATGCATATGGTCCACAAACCACATAAAGTCCTCCGGCGTTCCGTACCGGGAGGTGGGCGCGAAATACCCGGTGCACTGATAGCCCCATGAGTCGTCCAGCGGGTGCTCCGTCACCGGCAGCAGCTCCACCGCGTTGTACCCCAGATCCTTTACATAGGCGGCAAGCTCCCTTGCCATGGAGCGGTAATCGTAAAAGTCCCCATTCTCCCGCCTGCGCCACGAGCCCAGATGCACCTCGTACACATTCAGCGGCCCGGTGTTTCCGGGACGGCCCGCTTTTTCCTTTTGAAAATCCTTATCGGTCCACAAAAACCCGGAGATATCGTAAAGCTTGCTGGCGGTGGCTGGGCGGGTTTCCGTGTGAAAGCCATAGGGGTCCGCCTTGTAACGGACCTTCCCGTCCGGCCCTGTGACGGCGTATTTATACGAGGTATACCGGGGCAGCTCCGGTACAAAGCCGGTCCACGTCTCCCCCTCCCGCGTGAGAGGCGCAGCGGAACTGTCCCATTTGTTAAAATCCCCCACCACGCTCACCGCCTCGGCATGGGGCGCCCAAACC
>JAEWML010000224.1 GCA_023393155.1 Bacillota bacterium | reverse complement strand
TCCACACAGGCCTTTGTCACCGCAATCGCCATGGGATAGGCAAGGCCTATGTCCTCCGCCGCGATGACCAGCAGCCGCCGACAGGGGGACAGCAAATCCCCCGCCTCCAGCAGCCGCCCCAGATAGTGCACCGCCGCGTCGGGGTCGCTGCCCCGGATGGACTTCTGAAGGGCAGACAAAATGTCGTAGTGGGCGTCTCCCTCCCGGTCGTAGCGCATGGCGCTGCGCTGAGTGAGCTGCTGCGCGTCGGCCCGGGTGAGCTTCAGCTCTCCGTTTTTGTCAGGCCGCGCCGCCCGGCAGAGAAGCTCCACGGCGTTGATGGCCTTGCGCACATCTCCGCCGCAGGCGGTGGCAACGTCCAGCGGCAGGCCCTCTTCCCAGACAAGGGGCAGCTCCTGACGTCCCTTCTCGATTTCCAGCGCCCGCTCCACGGCGGGCAGCGCCTCCTCGGGAGGCACGGGCTTAAACTCAAACACCGTGCTGCGGGAGAGCAGCGCGCCGTATACATAAAAATACGGATTCTCCGTGGTGGAGGCAATCAGGGTGATCTGCCCGTTTTCCATAAACTCCAGCAGGCTCTGCTGCTGCTTCTTGTTGAAATACTGTATCTCATCCAGATACAGCAGAATGCCGCCGGGCGCCAGCAGGGTCCCCACGTTTGCGATGACCTCCTTCACGTCCTGAAGGCTGGCGGTGGTGGCGTTGAGTCGGTACAGCGTTTTCCGGGTTTTCTCTGCGATAATATTTGCAACGGTGGTCTTGCCGGTCCCGGAGGGCCCGTAAAACACCATGTTGGCGGAGGTTCCGCTTTCAATCAGGCGGCGAAGCACCGCGCCGGGTCCCAAAAGATGCTTCTGGCCCACCACCCCGTCTATGGTCCCGGGCCGTATTTCATCCGCCAATGGACGCTGCTGCAAGGCGCTCCCCCCCTTCCAAAGCCGCCGTTCGGCGGCGCTGTCTTTTGCTTTCCCACAATACCACACAAGACGCCAAATTGCAAGATTTCCCACGGTGGTGTAAGCGCCGGCGCAGACATTTTTTTATATAGAAACAGCAAGAAAAGCAGCAAAAACCCGTTTCCGGTTGGAAACGGGTTTTTGTAATACATTTCTGTGTCAAAGGCGCATTTGGAACGCACTATAAGAAAACCGGGCGCTTATTTTACAAAACAGCGGTCAGGCCCGAAATTCCTCGCACGCGTTTCTACGATTTTTTACGTCAGTATTTTCCCGCAGGCAGATTGTCAGGCGCCGTTTTGCCTTCCATGCCCGCATCAGGGCTCGCCGACTCGTCTCCCTCGGAAACTTCTGACCCATCCTCATTAGACATACCGTCCCCGTCGGACGCATCGGACGCCGGGACGCTTTCCGTCAACCGGATGAAGTCGGCGCCCTCCTCTCTGAACCTGAACCGGCCCACCTCCTGACGCAGGGAGACTGCCTGAGCGGACATCTCCTCGCTGGTGGCGGAGTTCTCCTCCGCAGTGGCGGCGTTGGTCTGCACCACGGCCGAAATCTGATTCAGCCCGTCCCGGATCTGCTCGATGGAGTCGGTCTGCTGAACGGACGCCTCTTCAATCATGACGAAGCTCTCGGCCACCTTTTTGGCGCTTACCTCAGTATTGCGCAGCTCCCGCGCCGTCTTTTCGGTAATTTCCGTTCCCCGCGACACCGTGGACACGGCGGCTCCAATCAGCTCCGCCGTCCGGCGGGCAGCCTCGGCCGATTTTCCGGCAAGGTTACGCACCTCGTCCGCCACCACCGCGAAGCCCTTGCCCGCGCTGCCTGCCCGGGCGGCCTCGATGGCCGCGTTCAGCGCCAGAATGTTGGTCTGGAAGGCGATGTCCTCAATGACCTTGGTAATACTCATAATCTGGTTGGAGGACGTGCTGATTTCCCCAATCGCAGCGGAGAGCTGGTGCATATATTCGTTGCTGCTGTTCACCCCTCCGACGGCCTGCTTGATATTTTCTGCGGCAGCTTTAATGGTAGCGAGGTTATTCTCAGCCTGCTCGGCAACCTGCGCAATCGAGGCGTTCATCTCCTCCACGGTGGCAGCCTGCTCGGTGGAGCCGCTGGCCAGCGCCTGCGCCCCCCCAGACACCTGATCCGCCCCGACGTTCACCTGCTCCGCCGCCGTGTTGACGCCGCGCAGCACATCACTGAGCTTGTCCCGCATTTTCCGGGTGTTGTCAAGCAGAGCGCGGTAGTCTCCCATGTAAATCTCCTCCGACGAGGAGTCAATTGCAAAATTGCCGTTGGCAAACGCCTCCAGCCCCCGGGAAAGATCGCTGATGATGGCTTTCAGCGTCTCGGACATATTGATGAAGCTTCGACCCAGCATCCCGGTTTCATCCTTGGAATTAACCGCCACGTCGATATCAAAGTCTCCCTTCGCAAGCCTGTCGGCCGCATCCACCATTTTGCTCAGCGGCTTGCTGATGCCCCGGGCAATCATCACTCCCATCGCAACGGCCACAAATAGCGCGGCAATAATCACGCCCAGCATAATCAGATTCGAGATTTTCGCAAGCCGGTCGTTCTCTGCCGCCCTTTCCGCCGCTTCGTTGGAGTTGTATTCATACATTTTCATGAATGAATCCATCAGGCTGCCGCTCACCGCGTTCGCTTCCACCAGCAGAACGCGCCGCACATGCTCATACTGCCCTACCTTTGCATAGGAAAGGCCCTGCAGCATATAGGTCTTGAAATCTATCCAGTCTGATTTCAGCGCAAAAAACAGCTCCTGGTCGGCATCGTCGGTAATACCGGCCTCATAGTTGTTCATGTCCGTTTCAATGGTCGCCAGCAGTGTTTCGCATTCTTTCACATAGTTGTTTCTCAGGGAGTCAGCCTGCATCAGAAGCATTTCGGCCACGTTGTACCGAATCCGCTGATAAGAAGTGTTGGCGTCTCCTGAATATAAAATAGCCATGGTGTTTTTCTCGTAGAGCAGCCTGCCCGACTTTGCCAACGCATTGATGTTCATGAGCCCAACGATGCCAACAGCGCCCGCAATAAGCGCTATGACTAAGAAGCCCACCACCAATTTCGTTGCAATTTTTAAATCTGCGATCCGTCTCATAAATAATATCCCCTTCCATGCAATCGGAATTTGCTGGTCTTTCTCTATTTTTAAAATCGGACCTTCCGGTCAGATGCCGGAAACCACAGAGCTTCCCTTGGTCAATGCCGCCCCATGACCGTGCGGCCTTGGGCTTTGCTATGTATAAAAACATATAATGGTTGTATGTTTATTATTAGTACACTTAATAAACTGTATCTGTCAATACATGCGTTGTTGATTCTGTATTACTTTTCTAAAGGCGAGGTGCGGCGGATTCGGATATTTCAAATCAAAAACCACGCGGACCGCGTGGTTTTGCGGGCTCGAAAAACAGCATAGCGCCAAGCGGACGCTATGCCGTTTAAATCCGATGGTTTTTTGATCCTCAGCTTTCCGAGGGGGTGAGGAACATGAGCGCGGTATAAATCTTACCGGCGCTGTTTGTGAAAAATCCAAGCTCGGCAACGGTAAATTTTTCACTGAGAATATTGGCCCTGTGGGTCTTGGACTCCATCCAGTCCTTCACCAGCTCATCCGGCGTTTTTTGGCCTTTGCCCAGATTTTCGCCGGCCTTGACAAACGTGATACCCTCATCTGCAAATGCGGTGGAAACAGACCGTCCGTCCGGCCTCTCGTGGGCAAATTTCGTGGCGCTTTCCTCGGCGCGGACAGCCGCCACCTTAGCCAGCTTAGCATCCGTTCCAAAGGACTCCAGCCCCTCATCGGCGCGCTCTTCGTTGACTAAGCGCAGCACCTCAGAGGAAAATTCCTCGGCAGTGAGGGGCTTGTCTTCTTTTTTCTCCGCAACGGCAGAAGAAATATTGGCGTTCGTTCCAGCTTCCCAGGCGGTGGCCTGCGCCGGAACGGCGAGCGTGGCGGTAAGGGCGACGGCGGCAAGCACCGTCCAGAATTTATGTAGCTTTTTCACGATTATAACCCCTTTTCACAAGAAGTTGAAATCGTGCCTGAAAAAGAAAAGGAGCCCCTTTTGGCTCGCTACCAAAAGGAACTCACTAAATTCTTAATGAGACATCAATTTCGGTAGCTCGGCTATCATAGTTTTTTTCAAAACTTTAGACCCGTGGCTTTGCGTCCCAACCTTTCGGATGGTTTGCTATTATCGATTGTATATCGCTTATTTTGTTGTACTTGCAGTATACCCGGTTTTATGTCAAAATGCAAGGCTTTTTTAAAAAAATTAGAAACTTCTTCCTATTTCAGGCCCTGTGCGCCCCCGCGCGAAATTTGGCGTGATTTATACCGGGGCAATATCGGTCAGCCTCGCGCGGACAATCAGGCGGTGGCTGGACACCAAATAGGGCGTGCAGGTGATGAGCGTAAGGGTGGCCGTCTCCCCCGGGATGTCGGAGAGCACCCAGGTTTCCTCCGGCAGCACGCTGAAGGACTCGTAAACCGTATAGGTATACAGCTCCGCTCCCGCGCTGAGGGTGATTTTGTCCCCCTCTTCCAGCTTGTCCAGGTACCGGAAGGGGCTGGGCCGGTGTCCCGAAACGGCGCAGTTGCCCTCCTGCCCCAGGCCCGCCGTCCCCACCACATGACCCACGCCATAGCGCATCTGCCGCCCGGTGCCCTCCAGCACATGCTGCGACACTCCAAGCGAGGGAATTTTGAGAATCCCCAGCCGGACGTAGACCGACGGAGGCCCGTCCTCCGTCTCCTCCCCAGGGAGAATGCCGCCCTCGTCCTCCGGTACAGGCTCCGCCTCGTCGGCAAGAAGACTGTCCGCATCCTCGCCGGTCAGGACGATGGGGGCAGGGTCCGGAAGCGTTTCGGGAACAACCCCGAAAAACCGCCCCCACGGGTAATCGGCCGCCTCCATCGCAATCGCAGCAGCCACCAGCACAAGGCCCAGCGCAATCATCAGGCGCGGAGCTCCCCGGCGCTTTTCCTTGCTTTTCGCCATCATTGTTCTTCCTTTTTCAACCGAATTTCTCCGCAGACGGCTTTTCATCACATATGTAACAAAATACCTCACAGTATGCATGGTACAATGTCACCCGGCAAACATCAGCATAGAGAAACCTCCAGAACATCCCATAAAATTGCATTTTTCAAAGCTGCGAGCGCCTGTCCGCCACCATTCCAAAAATTTTAGCACATTTGCCCTTCGGTTTCAACTTGCAAAAAAAAAATCATATTTTAGAATAATCAAAAACCCAGTCGTATCAATGCTTTCCGGCGTTTTTTATGTTGCTTTTTCCCAGGCTCCATATTATAATAAGCCAAAAAATGTTTTCCGTGGAAAGACGTTTTTAAGGCTTGGTCCGCATAAAAAATCATTCCACGCCCGCCGCCGTCTGCGGCAGCCGCGCGTCAATAAAATTTTTAAAAATTCTTGAAGGATTTAAGGATTTAAAAGAGAAGGAGACTGTTGTATGAGAGTACGAAATATGAGGGCACGAAAAGGGAAGGTATTTTCCCTGCTCATGGCAGTGCTGCTGGCCATGCAGCTACTGCCGCTGAACTTTGTGCAGGCTGTTCAGGAAGCGCCTGCCGGAGGGGCGATGATGATGCCCCTTGCCATGGGAGGCTCCGTGAAGGATCTCACCGATACGAAGTATCTGGTTATTCACGGGAACGATTATATTCCGTCGGAACAGAAAAGCGAAATCAAAATTACCGATCCTGCCACCGGCAACGAGATTCCGCCTACAAGCAGCGGCGCGTCCGGCATTTATTACAACGCTCCCTCCGGGGCGAATCTGATGCTAAAGCTGGGCTTCCATCTGGTGGAGGGCGAAGAAGGCGTCATGACCTATGACTACGAGGACGGCGACTTTTTCGACTTCCGGTTGCCCGATGGGCTGACCTTCGCCTCCTCATCGGGCATCGCCGTGAAGTACGGCAGCATTACCATCGGCACCGCGTCCATTTCCGGAAACACGCTTAGGGTGCTGTTCAACGCCAGCATTGAGGGGCAGTACGGCATCTGGGGCAATATCACCATCAACGGTATTTTTAACAATATTGCCTCCGGCGCACCGGAGGAAACCTCCTTCAGCCTTGGCTCACAGACGGTCGTGATCGAGCGGGACGACGACGATCCTCCGCCCGCTCCGGGCAGCGTCAATCTGGATAAAAACGGTTTGTTTTTTCCCAGCGGCAATATTCGCTGGACCGTTACGATCACTCCGGAATCCGGCACAACGAGCCTTGCCGGTTATCTCCTGAAGGATACATACAGCGCCAATCAGACCTATGTTACAGATTCCTTCACGGTAAAAAGCCTGACGGATACCGCGCCCCGGACCATCGCCGAAACGGACGTTACCAAGGGCACACATTCTATTTCCTACACCTTCCCCGAAGGAACGGAGGGGAAACAGGTCGTCACCTATGAGACGACCCCGGATCTCAGCGCCAGCTCCGGCTCCGAAAAATTCAAAAACACTGCCGAGCTTTACAGAAGCTCCACCGACACCAATCCTCTGAAAGCGGAGAAGGAACTGACCACCGGCGCGGTCATTAAGAAAGAGGGCGGCAACGTTCAGCCCGACAAAGAGGGACGGATTAACTGGAAAATCACCGTCAACGTACCCAAGGCGTACGACGCCGACGGCAACGAAATCAAAATTACCCTCCCTAACGCCAAAATTATTGACGAAATGGACCCGCAGTTGGAGCTTCTCACAACTCCCGACGTACAGTACAGCTATAACGGCTCCGCTTTTGACGCCGTTTCCCTTACAACCACCGACGAGCCTGGAAAATACAGCTTTGTTGAGGCCAATCCTCCTACCGCCCCCAAGCATACGCTGACCTATCTGTTTGCCTCTCCCCAGCCCCAATCCGGCGACACCGTGGTGCTTACCTACTCCACTAAGGTGAAGGACTGGGACACCGTGGCAAACACCAACACCAAGCTGGAATTTACCAATAACGCGCGCTTTGAGTGGATGTGGAACCCTGGCGGCGGCGGAACCGGCTCCACCATCTCCTTCGGCACGGGCGAGGTGAAGAAAGAGTCCCAGCAATACGGCTACATCGCCAAGTCCACCCCCGGCCCCAACCCAGCCAACTTCGTGGGCGAAAGCAGCCGCTATATCAAGTGGACCACCACCGTCAACAGCAACCATGTGAAGCTGACGGCCCCCGTCGTCAAGGATTTCATTCAGGACGGGCACGAGCTGATTTTGGACGGCACCAACCATAAATTTACCGTGAAAAGTCAGACGACCGGCGGAGCCGTCACCACCATCGGCACGTACACCGGCTTCCCCGCCCTTGTCACCGACCCACAGTCCGACGGCACGACGACGCTCACCGTCACCGATGCCGCCAAAAGCGGGTTTACCCTCGTGCTCCCCGTCACCCCCAACAGCACGGACAGCTACATCATCGAGTACTACACCCATGTGACCGACAGCGGCCTTGAAACGCTTTATAAGGGCAAGGGGCACACCTCGCCCAATACGACCGAAACTTTTGACAACAAGACGGAGCTGTGGCTTAGCGGCTCCAAATCAAGCGAAGCCTCCGCCACAAAGAGCTTTTATCTGGAAATGATCAAAAAGAGCGGCTCCAGCTACAATGTGGCCGACCGTTCGATTCAGTGGACCGTGGTGTCCAACCGCAACCAGCTTCCCCTGACGGGCGCAACTATCTCTGACAAGCTGCCGGAGGGCTTGGAGCTGTGGGTTGATGCAACCCACAAGTTTGAAATTCAGGCCAAGACCGGCAGCACGGAAACCGCCAAAACGGAGCTGATTTACAACACAAGCCTTTCGTCTTCTGATCCCAATGATATCCTTTCCGGAACCAAGCGCGAGGCATATCCCGGCGAGGCTGAAAGCAAGGGCTTTAAAATCACTCTTCCCTCCACCACCTCCGCCCAGTTCACCGTCACCTTCTGGACAAAGGTGACGGACGAATTCCTGAGGAAAATCGGAGACGCCAGCGGTTTCTGGGACGCGAATAAGCAGCACAAGTTCACCAACACGGCCACGCTGGCGTGGGAAAATGCCGGGGGCGGCTCCGAATCGGATACCCACACGGTAACCGGCAAAAACCCCATGATCTCCAAGAAAACCATCGGCATCAGTAACGAAATCATTTCGTGGGAAGCGGTCATTAACCCTTCCAAGACCCTTTTGCAACACGGCAAGGTGACGGACACCCTGCACGCGAAGATTGAGCTGGTCGACAGGCCGGAAAGCGCCCTTGACGAGCGTCAGCCAGTACTCGGAGACAGCTCCATTCAGCTCTACAAAATCAACGTGGACAAAGACGGAAATCAGACCGGCGCAAAAATTCCCGTTTCCGTGAAGAGGCTGGACGCGGAGGAACCGGCGGAAACGGGCGCGTATTACATCTATTCGGATACCGGTGAAAGCGGGAATCACCTTCTTACCTTTTATCTTCCCAAGCCCACCAGCGAAGCCTATCTCCTGCAATTTGACACCGCGCTGAAAAAGAACGAAACCGCCAACGGCATCACCAACAAAATTGAGTTGGAAGACTCCACGATGAAGGACGGGAAGGAAGTCACCAATATCAATGTGACTGCGGCCTCCGCCATCGGTGGGATGTACGCCAATTATATCACTGTTAAAAAATCGGCGGACGCCGCGCCGTCCAACTCCGGCTCCACCGCGTCCACGGACCTGTCCGGCGCGGAATTCGCCCTCCTGAACAGCGCAAACGGCAATGTTAAAAAGAACGAAACTGAATTCAACGCGGGCGCAGGCGGCAAGACTCTGCGCAATGTTGAGCGGAAAACGGATACCAACGGAGAGGCTCTTTTCAACAATCTGCCCGCATGGGTCTTCAAGGTTCAGGAAACCAAGCCGCCCCACGGCTATCTGCTGCCCGTCAATCCCGCCGACAGAATCCACTCGGTCAACAACGGCGATCCCATCAGCAAGACGGATCAATCCCTGAACATCGTGTATATTACCAACACGCTTGCAAAGGTCGATGTGGAAATCAAGAAAACCGGCGAGGTGAACGAAACCCTCTCCGGCGGCTTGTTCGGACTGTATAACAGAGCCGACGACAGCCTTGTGCAAAGCGTGACGGCTTCCGGCAACCCCAATAGCGGCCAGGTGAAATTCACCGGCGTGGAGTTTGGCGACTACTACATTCAGGAAATCACCCCGCCCGACAACCACGAAAAAACCTATGAAAAGATCTACGTCAAGGTTGATTACAAGCCGGGCAGCAACTATACCCAAGCGCAGGCCACCTACTCGAATGACGGCATCAACTACGCCGCGGTATCCACTCCCCTGACCCTGAAAAACGACGCCACACCCATCAACGGCGGGGTCAATCCGGACATCGCCTTCTACAAGCTGCGCACCGATAACAATTCCGCCAATTCCAACAGGGGTATCGGCCCTCTGCCCGCCGCGCAGTTTACTCTGAAAACCTACCCGGGCGGAGCGCAGGTGGGCGCCGTTAAGAATCCCGATTCTGTTTCCGGCAAGGTGGCTTTCTCCGACGTTCCCTTTGGGAAATACGCAATTTATGAAACGGTTCCCGCCGGATATCTAAGCCCCAACGCCAACCCCGGCGCAACCCCCGTCTTCTGGGTGGATGTCAGCTATAAGACGACAGGCCCCATTACGGGACTGCGGGTCCGGCTGTACGACAATTCCGGTTTTACCGGCGCTCCGCTCTTTGACTCTCAGGGCATCGACGCCACCGCTCCTCTGCCCGAAGTGGTTAACCTCGCAGCCGTGGCGGATGTGTCCTTCGCGAAGGAAAGCACTGTCTCCACCACCGCAAATATCAACGGGGGCACCTTCCAGATTCAGGGGCAGGCCGCCGCGGGCTTCCCCGCCTCCGTAACCGGCGGCACCATCGATTCCTCCACCGGTGTCTACACCGCAACTGCCACTGCCGTAAGCGGCGTGGTGACATTTAAAAACGTCCCGGTGAACGCGCCGGGCGAGACGTACACCATCAAGGAAATCACCCCGCCCTCCGGTTATTACTCCACCGCTGATCAGCTTAAAGCGGAGGTTCGGTGGAACGCTGACCAAACTGCGCTGCTTCCCCTTGTCTATTGGGATACGAACGGCAGCGTGACGGCAACCCCCACTCTCCAGAACGCCCCCATTCCCTCCTCTCCCACCGACGGAAGAGCATCGGTTATGAAGGAGGATGAGGACGGCAAACCTCTGGCAGGCGCGGAATTTACCCTCTATGACTTTGCCGGCAAAAAGATTGCCAGCGCGGTTTCCGGTTCCAACGGTCTGGTGGAGTTTACCGGTCTGGCGGCTTACAGCAACTTTACTATCCGCGAGACAAAGGCCCCGGACGGCTATGTACTGAGCGGTGAGGAGCTGAAGGTCACAACCGCCAACGCCACCACCCGCAGCTTCACCGTGGTCAACAAAAAAATTGCTGCCGACGCGGCAAAGATGATTGTCTTGAAGACCGACCCGGACGGCAATCCCCTCTCCGGCGCGGAATTTACGCTTTACGACAAAGACGGCAGCCCCGTCACAACCGGCACGACCGGGACGGATGGGAAGGTTTCCTTTGAAAATCTCTCCGCAGGACAGTACACTGTGGCAGAAACGCGCGTTCCCAGCGGCTATGTCCGTACGGCGGGAAATCAGGACGTGACTCTGTCCAAGAATGAGACACGTACTCTGACCGTGGTCAACGAGGCAAAGCCCGAAACTCCTTCTTCCGTTCTGGGTTCCATCCGGCTCATGAAGGTCAACTCGGACCGTGAGCCTCTGGCCGGCGCGGAGTTCACCCTGTACGCGGCGGACGGCAGCGTCTTTGCAAGGGAGACGACCGGCAGAAACGGCCTGGCTGTCTTCTCTGACCTTCCCATCGGGGAATATACAGTCCGCGAAACATCCGCACCCAACGGCTACTGGCTGATTGAGGAGGCCCTGTCTGTGACCCTGCCCCGCAGCGGCGCGGCTCAGTCCTACACCCTCAAAGACGCCTCCTTGGACGAAGAACCGGAGGTCGCTGGCTGGGAGGAAGACGGCATTCCCGGCAAACTGCCCCAAACCGGCGGCGCCGCCCCCAGCTTCTTCCTTCTGCTCTCCGGCATTGCACTGGCCGTCATCGGCTTTGTGTGGAGTCGGAAGGAAGGATATTTCCCGAAGCACCGGAAGAAGTAAATCTCTGCGGAAACGTGCCCGAATCCCACATACTTTAAATACCCGGCACTTCCTTTGAGACAGTCTTACTGGAATCACACAAACGGAGCCTCGCGGAATGACCGCGAGGCTCCGTTCATTTTCCGCAGGCTGCTCTTTCAAAATCCTCATGCGGCGTTTTGGGCGAAACCGCGCTTTGGGGAAACGGCGCTTTGGGGAGGTAATCTATCGTTCTATGAAAAATTGCCGCAGGGCAGGGCCTCGCTTTCTAAAAAAGCCCGCTTTTCCCTGTGATAAATTTCCGCAGATGGGGCTACGCCTTTTTAAAATTGAAGCGATGCAGAAAATCCGTGAAAAAGATGGCCGCCTCTTAACGAGGCGGCCCGGGTCAGAAGATATAGTCGGCCTCCTTGACCAGCTTTTTCAGCGCGTCTAAGGAGCTTGGCGGCGGGTCCGTCGCCAGGATCTGCGCCTGAATCACCTCAGGCAGGTCGTTAAAATATGCCGCCGCCTGCGGGTCGGGTCCGATGTTCGCATACATGTCGGTATAAGTTAAACCCATTTCATCACCCCTTCATAGGATTTCCGGAAAAATGGAATTTAGCCGTCCCGTCAAAAGAATGCGAACATTCAGGGACGTCGGCCCGCAGAGCGCAAACCGGAAATCAGGTGAACAGCCGCATCCCCACCAGCAGGCACCCGTTGATATAGGGCATTCCCTTCTCCTCCAAATAAGCCGTCAGCTCCGCGCTCTCCGCCCCCGGCTGAAGCACAATGCATTTGAAGCTCTTTTTGCACTCCCGCATCAGTTCCAGTCCCTTTGCGGGATGAATGCACAGGTCGATGATGTCGATTTCCTCCGGCACGTCGTTGAGTGAGGGAAGCTCCTTGCCCACGGCATAAACCGTGTAGCCCTTTTCAATCATCCCCTGCTTGATTTTATAGGCATACTTCTCGGAATCCAGCGTGTTGCCCACCACGGCGAAAACGCGCTGGCGCATAATTTCCTGTAACTCCATAAAAACACCCTCTTTATTTTATTCTGCGCCGTTTCTTTCCATTAAATGCTTTAAACGCAGTATATCAAACATTTTTACCCCCGGCAATGCTCTTTGCCACATTTTAAATGGGCGGTTCCCTTGCGGAAATCTTGCTTTCATTTGTCGGTTGTCAATAAGCTGTGCATTTTTTAAAAGCTGTGGTATACTGTTACGGAAAACTTGCAGGGGAGGCGGGGCGCGACGGCATATTACACCTACATTCTGCGCTGCGGCGACGGCAGCCTTTACACAGGCATCACCACCGACCTTGCCCGCCGTCTCTCCCAGCATGGGGGCCGCCTTTCCGGCGGCGCGAAATACACGGCCGCCCGCCGCCCCGTCCGCTTTGCAGCGGCGTGGAAAGCGGACGGCAGAGCGGCTGCGTCTCGGCTGGAATACCGCATCAAAGCTCTTTCCAGGCAGGAAAAGGAACGTCTCATCAGCGGCGAGATACCGGCGGCGCTGGACCTTTCGCCATACCCCAGACTTTACATCACCGACAAAGGAGAATTGAATATGCTGTTTGTCTGCTATCCAAAATGCACCACCTGCCAAAAGGCCCGGGCCTTTTTGGACGCCAAGGGCGCCGCCTACGAGTTCCGGGACATCAAAACGGATAACCCCGCCGAGGACGAGCTGCGAGCCTGGCATGCAAAAAGCGGCCTGCCGCTCAAGCGCTTTTTCAACACCAGCGGCCTGCAATACAAGGCCCTTGAGCTTTCCAAAAAGCTGCCCTCCATGACCGAGGATGAGCAATTCAGGCTTCTCGCCACCGACGGGATGCTGGTCAAGCGCCCCATTCTGGTGGGAGCCGACTTCGTTCTGGTGGGCTTTAAAGAGCCGGAGTGGACCGGGCGGCTGTGAGCCGTTCACGAAGCGTAACCCGGAGACGGTTTTTCTTAATAGGCGCGGCGCAAGGCTGTTTATCGGCTGTGCATTTCCATAAAGGCGGACCGGACGCTTCTCCCTCAATAAGAAATCGCGCCCCCGGCAGGACAGTGGTCCCGCCGGGGGCGCGTATGGTTCAGGCATCAGCCCTCGCCGTTTTTACTGATAGATGGGGAACGCCTCGCACAGGGCGTTGACCTCTGCGCGAACCTGCTCGGCGCTGCCCTCGAAATCCCGGGCGGTCAGAGCCATCCAGCGGGCGATCTTTTCCATCTCCGGCTCCTTGAACCCACGGGAGGTGGAAGCGGGGGTCCCCACGCGGATGCCGGAGGTGACAAAGGGCTTCTCCGGGTCGTTGGGGATGGCGTTCTTATTGACGGTGATCTGCACCTCGTCCAGCCGATGCTCAAACTCCTTGCCGGTGATGTGGAAGTTGCGCACGTCCACCAGCATGAGGTGATTGTCCGTTCCGCCGGAAACAAGGCGGAAGCCCTCTTTGATAAGGCCCTCGGCCAGCGCCTTGGCGTTTTTCACCACCTGCTTCTGATACTCCTTGAACTCCGGACGCAAAGCCTCGCCAAAGCTCACGGCCTTTGCCGCAATGATGTGCTCCAGCGGGCCGCCCTGAGTGCCGGGGAACACGGCGGAGTTGATCTTCTTGTAGATGTCCTCGTCGTTGCACAGGATCAATCCGCCCCGGGGACCCCGCAGGGTCTTGTGGGTGGTGGAGGTAATCACGTCGGCGTAGGGCACGGGAGAGGGATGCACTCCCGCGGCCACCAGACCGGCGATGTGGGCCATGTCCACCATCAGATATGCGCCCGCCGCGTCCGCCGCCTCGCGGAACTTCTTGAAGTCAATCGACCGGGGATAGGCGGAGGCGCCTGCCACAATCAGCTTGGGCTTGTGTTCCTCGGCCAGCTTGATGAGCGCGTCATAGTCGATCTGCTCCGTCTCCTCGTCCAGCCCGTAGGGAATGATGTTGAAATATTTGCCGGAGATGTTCACGGGGCTGCCATGGCTCAGGTGTCCGCCGTGGGCCAGATTCATGCCCATCACGGTGTCGCCGGGCTTGACCAGCGCGAA
>JAEWML010000188.1 GCA_023393155.1 Bacillota bacterium | reverse complement strand
CGGCTGGAGGACGAGATTGCCAAGGGGACCTTCCGGGAGGATTTGTTCTACCGCCTCAATGTCATGCAGATATTCATCCCGCCCCTGCGGGAGCGGGTGGAGGATATTCCGGTAATCGCGGATTACTACCTGCGCCACTTCAACCAGAAATTTTCCAAGGAGATTGAAGCCATTGACCCGGCCTATCTGGGCGAGATGCGCCGCTATTATTGGAAGGGCAATGTGCGGGAATTGAGGAACGTTTTGGAGCGGGAGGTGCTGTTTTGTGAGAAGAAGACCCTCCGGGGGGCGCCCTTGTCCGCTTTTGGCGGGGGGACCGCCCCTGCCGCAGTAAAGGACCTTTCTCTGGGGCCCATAGACCTGGAGGCCGAAACTGCGGCATTTCAACGGGCTTATATCCGCCGGGCGCTGGCTCTGAGCGGGGAGAACAGCACCGCGGCGGCGGGGCTGCTGGGCATCAGCCGGTTTACGCTGAAGCGGCGGCTGGAGGATGAGGACGTGCGGAATTGAACGTCTGGGCCGTGCAGAATCGCACGTCCGCTTAGAAAAATGGTTTATTTTTCTAAGCGGACGTGTTTTTTTCAAAAAAATCAAAAACTATGAATGTAAAAATTACAAAAAGCAGCCCGAAAAATTGTGAAATACAAATAATAATTTGACGGATAAGACGGAGAGGATGTGCGTTTGTGATAAAATTTTTGAAACTTGGTATGGAACTTGCTGTTAAGTATGACAGGTACATCCGGAATTGTGCCCGTGGGGCAAAATAGGAAGGAGCTTACAATTATGAATCTGGTGGATTTAAACAGCGACCTGGGAGAGAGCTTCGGTGCATACACCATCGGCTTGGACAGCGAGGTGATTCGGCACGTATCATCGGTCAACGTGGCTTGCGGCTATCATGCGGGGGACCCGCTGGTAATGGCGCAGACCGTGGTTATGGCGAAAGAGGCGGGTGTGGCCATCGGCGCGCATCCGGGGTTTCCCGACCTGATGGGCTTTGGCCGGCGAAACATGGTGTGTTCGCCCAAGGAGGCGAAATCCTATGTCCAATATCAGATGGGCGCTTTGCTGGCGTTCACCGCGGCGGCTGGGGTAAAGCTTCAGCATGTGAAGCCCCACGGTGCGCTTTACAACATGGCGGGCAAGGACATGGAACTGGCGTCCGCCATCGCGCAGGGCATCGCGGAGGTAGACAAGGACGTGATTCTGCTGGGCCTTGCCGGAAGCAAAATGATTGAGGCGGGCCGGGCCGCAGGACTGCGGGTGGCCAGCGAGGTGTTTGCGGACCGCGCCTATCAGGCGGACGGTTCTCTGGTTCCCCGCAAGCAGCCCGGCGCGGTAATCCACGACAAGGACGAGGCCATTCGCCGCACGGTACGCATGGTGATGGAGGGCAAGGTCACCGCCATTACAGGCGAGGAAGTTTCTATCTCCGCCGATTCCATCTGTGTACACGGGGACAACCCATCCGCTGTGGAATTTGTGAAAAACATCCGTGCCGCCATGGAGGCACAGGGTGTGAAAATCGCGCCCATTTCCGCCATTGTTTAATCGCGTGCTACAAATATAATAAAAGTGAGGAAATCCCGATGAGTGCGAACGAGACAAATAAAAATAAATCTGTTTTGCTGGGCGCCGCGTTTTTGATGGCGACCTCTGCCATCGGCCCCGGCTTTTTGACCCAGACCTCAAAATTTACGGCACAATACGGTCCCGCGCTGGTTCTCATTATCCTGCTGGTAATCCTGATGGATATTACGGCACAAATAAACATCTGGTCCATCGTCAGTGTGTCCAAGATGAGGGCGCAGGACGTGGCAAACAAGGTGCTGCCCGGCTTGGGCGTCGCTCTTGCTGTTTTGGTGGCAATCGGCGGGTTGGCATTCAACGTGGGCAACGTGGGCGGCGTAGCGCTGGGCTTCAACGCCATGTTCGGCTTGAATGAAAAGATGGGCGCCGTGATTGCCGGCTGCCTCGGCATCATCATCTTTATCAACAAAAACGCCAAGACCATTATGGATAAGGTTGCCACCCTTCTGGCTGCCATCATTCTGGTCACTGTTCTGGTGGTGGCGGTGATCTCCAAGCCCCCGTTGGGCGTGGTGGCATCCAGCCTGACCAAATTTAATGAAATCCCCTCCATGTTTGTGGCGCTGACTACCTTGCTGGGCGGGTCCTGCGGCGGCTACATTGCCTTTTCCGGCGCGCACCGCCTGCTGGACGCGGGAATTTCCGGCCCGGAAAATGTGAGCCGTGTGCGCAAAAGTGTGCTGCAGGGCTGCGCAACCTCCGGGACCGTGCGTATTTTGTTGTTTCTGGCCGTGTTGGGCACCTGCATGATCGGGTCTCAGTGGAATGCCGCCAATGCCGACACCATTATCAACGCCGGCAACCCCGCTGCCGAGGCGTTTCGCCTGTCCGCTGGCAATTTGGGGTATCGGCTGTTCGGCCTGTGCCTATTCTCCGCCGGCGTCTCCTCCGTGGTGGGCGCGGCGTTTACCTCCGTCTCTTTCCTCAAGACGCTGCACCCCTTCATCGCCAAGTATGAGCGCCAGTTCGTGGTGGGGTTCATTACCTTCGCCACGCTGATGATGGTGCTGGTTGGCAACGCCGCCCAGCTGCTGATTATTGCGGGTGCTCTCAATGGCCTCATTCTGCCGGTCAGCCTGGGCGTGATGCTGCTGGCGTGCCGCAATAAGAAAATTGTAGGCGATGAATACAAGCATCCTACCTGGATGATTGTGTTGGGTGTCATTGTGCTCTGCGTCTCTCTCTACGCCGGAGTAAAAGCCGTTCCCGGCATTTTGAAGCTCTTCGCCTGATGAAAGGCGTATCATTGGCGTTGGGCGCGGCGGTGCCGCGCTCGGTGGAAAGGAACAAGTATGGACGAAGTGAGATTTTTAAATGCCGGAGATACGGCTGTGACCGTGGAATTCGGCAATGAAATCAGCGTGGCGATTAACAGCCGCATCCGGGCGTTTAATATTGCTCTGCTGGAAAGCGGCATCCCGGGCATCGTGGAGACGGTTCCCACCTATCGCTCCCTGATGGTGCACTATGACCCGGGGGTTATTCGCTATGCCGCGCTGGAACAGAAACTGAAGGGGTTGCTGGGCGGACTGGACAAGGTGCGGATTCCCCCCAGCGAGGTGCTGGAAATTCCCGTGTTGTACGGCGGGGAGGAAGGGCCGGACCTTCCGTTTGTGGCGGAGCAGGGGGGCAGGTCGGTGGACGAGGTGATTGCTATTCACAGCGCGCCGGAATATCTGATCTACATGCTGGGCTTTACGCCGGGCTTTACGTATCTGGGCGGCATGGACGAATCCATCGCCACGCCCCGGCTGAAGACGCCCCGGGTCAGAATTCCCGCGGGCAGCGTGGGCATCGCCGGGGCGCAAACCGGGGTATATCCCATCGACTCTCCGGGAGGCTGGCAGTTGATTGGGCAGACCCCGGTGAGGATGTACGCGCCGGAGCGGGAAAAACCCATTTTGCCGGAGGCGGGGCAGTATATAAAGTTTTACCCCATTGATCGGGCGGAATATGATAAAATCGCGGAGCAGGAGGCCGCCGGGACTTATGTCTGCAAGCGCCACTCCAGAGAGGAGGGTGCGGAATGAGCATCACGGTTCTGCATCCCGGTATGCTGACAACGGTTCAGGATCAGGGACGGACGGGGTATCAGCAGTTCGGCGTGCCGGTTTCCGGCGCGGTGGACCCTCGTTCCGCCGCCGTGGCCAACATTTTGGCGGGCAATGAAGAGGGAGAAGCCGTTCTGGAGTGTACGATTATGGGCCCGCAGCTCCGCTTCGACCAGCCCGCGGTGATCGCCGTTACCGGCGCGGACCTGGGCCCCACGCTGGATGGCGTACCTATCAATAACTACCGAGCCGTCCGGGTGGGCGCTGGCCAGGTGCTGCGTTTTACCGGGCCTAAATCCGGCTGCCGGGCGTTTATCGCCGTGGCGGGGGGACTGGATATCCCGCAGGTTATGGGGAGCCGGTCCACCTATATGAAGGCGAAAATCGGCGGCTTCCATGGCCGAAAGCTGGAAAAGGAGGACGTGCTCGGCCTTCGTGCGCCGGGGACGGAGCCAAAAGCACTGGCGACCCGCTCCATCGCGCCGGAATTTCGCGCGCGGGCGGAATACACGCTCCGGGTGGTGCCGGGGCCTCAGGACGACGCGTTTACCCCTGCGGGGATGGAGACGTTTCTCACAGGAGTTTATACCGTCACGGCCGAGTTTGACCGAATGGGCTGCCGGTTGGAGGGCCCGGAGATTGCCCATGAAACCTCCGGCGACATCATCTCCGACGGCATCGCGTTCGGTGCCATTCAGGTGCCCTCCTCGGGACAGCCCATCGTCATGCTTTCCGACCGGCAGACCACCGGGGGCTACACCAAGATTGCCAATGTAATTTCCGCGGATTTCCGTATTCTGGGCCAGCTAAAGAGCGGAGACAAGGTCCGTTTTGAAAAAATTTCTCTGTCCGCCGCGCAGGAGGCGTTGCTTGCCCAACGGGCGTCGCTGCGGCTGTTGCGGCATGTGCTGGACAATTGACGAAAACAGGCGCTGCCACAAAAAAGGAGGAGCATCAATGTCATTTGATATTACGCCTTATATCGACCTTTCTCCCGCCGTGGTGCGGGGAAAGATCCGCGCCGGGAAAATTGACTTTCCAACCGCCGGTATGTGCCGGGGCTATGCGCAGGCCAACCTTGTAATCCTGCCGCCGGATTATGCGGCGGATTTCAGAGAATATGCCCGGCGCAATCCGTTTCCCTGCCCGATACTGGAGGTAATCGAGGGTACGCCCGCGACCCATGCCATGGGAGAGGGTGGCGACATTACCACCGACATTCCCCGTTACCGCATCTATCGCGGCGGTGTTTTCACTGAAGAACTGACCGATGTGTCCGCCTATTGGGAGGACGGCTATGTGGGATTTTTGATCGGCTGCTCCTTTTCTTTTGAAGAGGCGCTGCTTTCCGCCGGAATCGAGGTGCGGCATATTACGCAGGGCCGCAACGTGCCCATGTACAAAACAAACATTGCAACGGTGCAGGCCGGACCGTTTTACGGCCCCATGGTCTGCTCTATGCGCCCCATGACGCCGGAGCACGCAGAAATTGCCAAGGCCATTACGGAAAAAATGCCCAATGTCCACGGTGCGCCTGTCCATATGGGGGATCCGTCGCAGATCGGAATTCAGGACATCATGAAGCCGGATTACGGGGACCCCGTGGAGATAAAACCCGGTGAGATCCCTGTGTTCTGGCCCTGCGGCGTGACGCCGCAGGCGGCGGTGGAACATGCAAAGCCGCCCATCGTCATCACCCACGCGCCGGGGCATATGTTTATCACCGACGTGAAAAACGCAGAGCTGAATGATTATTTGGAGGCGCACAAGCAAAAGTAGTGACAAGCCGCCGCCCGTTTTCGCGGGCGGCGGCTTTATTCCGGGAGCATTTACGGCAGGCCGACTCTTTGTGGATGCTCCTTCTTGCCGGTTCAACCAAACCGGCGCCGGAAGGGAGGAGAAGCCAGTTGCCGGATTGCCGGACACGGCCGGTAGTCGGGGAGCATTTTTGGGGCTGTACTCTGAAACAACAGCTCCAAAACAAAAGACCGGAAAGCGATCTTATACACGAAATTTCATCAATCTATCCGGCTATAAAAGCGGGCAAGCAACCAGTCCGATAGCAGGAAAGAGCTTGCCTGAATACATATTAAAACTTGCCCCTCCCGATGAGCTGTGCTATAATAAAAAACGTCTGTTTTAGAATAATTTTGGGGGAATTTACTTTGTTTTTGCGGTTTACATCGGATTTAAAAAATGAGTTCCGGGGATACGGCTCCGCGGGCTTGATGCAGGACGCAATGGCCGGACTGACGGCTTGCGCGGTGGCGCTGCCCTTGGCCTTGGCGTTTGGCGTCAGCTCCGGAGCCACAGCGGCCGCCGGTCTTGTCACGGCCATTATTGCCGGCGTGGTCATTGCCGCGCTGGGCGGCGCGTCCTATCAAATATCCGGGCCGACCGGTGCCATGAGCGCCGTGCTGATTGGCATTGTGGGAACCTACGGATTGCAGGGCGTATTTCTGGCCAGCTTTGCCGCGGGAGCACTGTTGCTGATCGCGGGAATTTTCCGAATGGGCCGCCTGATTTCATTTATCCCGATGCCTGTGGTAATGGGCTTTACCTCTGGGATTGCAATTATTATTGCCATGGGGCAGATTGATCATTTTTTTGGAACTGCTTCTCAGGGAAGCTCTAATCTGGAAAAACTGGCCTCTTACGGAAGTCTTGGGTTTCACCCCAATTGGCAGGCTGTGGCTGTGAGCGTGCTGGTGGTGGCTGTGATGCTGCTCTGGCCCAGAAAGTGGGGCGCAAAGGTGCCCGGATCTCTGGCGGGAATTGTGCTGGCGGCTGTGGTGTCCATTGGGTTTGGCATGGACGGCTTGACGACCGTAGGCGACATTCCGCGGTCGCTGCTTCTGAGCGACCGCCTGACGCTTGACGGCGACAGCCTTGGGATGCTGGCAGGTTTAGGCTCGCCGATTGTCACCATTGCGGCGCTGGGTATGATTGAGAGTTTGCTGTGCGGTGCGTCTGCTGCCCGAATGAAAAACGAGACGTTTAATGCCGATCAGGAATTGATTGCACAGGGCGTTGGGAACATGCTGCTGCCCCTGTTTGGCGGCGTACCAGCCACGGCGGCCATTGCCCGCACCAGCGTGGCGGTGAAGTCCGGACAGCAAACCAGGCTTACCAGCGTGTTTCACTCCGTATTCCTGCTGGGGTCCATGCTTCTGCTGGGCGGCGTCATGGCAAAGCTGCCGCTGGCGGCGCTGGCGGGGGTATTGATGGTCACCGCGTGGCGCATGAACGACTGGGACGGAATCCGGTATATCTTCTCGCACCGGTTTAAGTCCGGTATCAGCCAGTTTTTGGTGACGATGCTGGCTACCGTGGTCTTTGATCTGACCATGGCAATCTTAATGGGCGTACTGTACTCCACTGTGTTGTATATGTCCCGCGTCAGCCATATCTCCGTCAGTTTTTCCGTAATTGACGCAAGTCGGCTCCGCGATGTGCCGGATGAAAAAGCTGCTGCCTGGAAAACCACGGGAGTGGCCTATGTGACCGGTTCCTTGTTTTTTGGTGCGGTGGATGAATTCAATCGCTGCATGAGGGAAATGCCCGCATACGATCATGTCATTTTGTCTCTGCGGGGAATGCCCAGTGTGGACGTGTCAGGCGTTCAGACGGTGTTGGAGCTTTGCCGCAGCATGAAAGAAGCGGGCAGGACGGTGGCTTTTTGCGGCATGACGAACTCCGTGCGCACCTATTTTGACCGGGCGGGAATTACCGCATTGCTGGGAGAGTCCGCTTATTTTTGGAGCGCCGACCTTGCAATCCTTGATCTTTTGAAGAAGGAGCTGGAGCAGCAGGAACCGGCGGCATCGGTCAGGTGAGCAAAAAATGAACTGCACCCCAATCATTAGACAGCATGATATGCTGGATAACGATTGGGGTGCTTTTTTACGGCAAGGAAAATGCCGGGAGGGATTACTTCCAGTAGTCCAACTGGCTGACGTCCATACCGATATCGGCGGCGTGGAAGACGGGGTTGTTGCCCTCCTTCTTCTGGGCCACATAGTCCCGGCAGGCATTTACCGCCACCTTGCTCAGAACAACGCAAGCCGGGAGGTTGATCAGGCACATAATGGCCATCATAATGTCCGCAATGGCCCACGCGGCAGACATGGACAAGGCGGACCCTATGATAATTATTCCCGCGCAGACCAGCCGGAAGCCCAGCATAAAGCGTTTGCTGGGCACTTTGCGGTGAATAAAGGTAAGGCAGTTATCCACATAGAAGAGGTTGCCCAGCAGCGTGGTAAACGCGAAGAGGACCATTGCCGCCGTGACAAATACAGGGCCGAAATTTCCCATAATGGTTTTAACGGACTCCTGCACATAGGGAGCGCCGGCAAGCTCGGCAGTGGGTTCCACACCGGAGCACAGGCACATCAGGGCGGTGGCACTGCAAATCAGAATGGTGTCGATAAACACGGACAAAACCTGCACCAGCCCCTGCTTGACGGGGTGGGATACGTCGGCAGCCGCGGCGGCGTTGGGGGCAGAACCAACGCCCGCTTCGTTGGAGTAAAGCCCCCGCTTGATGCCATACATCATGCAGGAACCCGCGATACCCGAGAAAATCGCCTTGAAATCGAACGCGTTTCGGAAGATTTCTTTGAATACGGCGGGAATCAGGCTTACGTTGGAAAACAGCACGACCAGAGAAACGGCAATGTACATCAGGCCCATGAAGGGGACGATGGCGCTGGTGGCTTTCACCACGCGGCGGCCGCCGCCCAGAATGCACCAGCCCACGAGAACCGCCAGAATCGCGCCGATGACCCACGGAGAGCTTTTGGCATCGTAGAAGCCGTATACAGAGAAGGTGGATTGCAGGTTATAGGAGGCCAGCATGTTGAACCCGCCCGCATAGGTGAGAATCAGACACACGGAGAACAAAACGGCAAGACCGCGGTTGTGAAGGGCCGTTTCAATGTAATAGGCCGGGCCGCCGTAGCTGTCGCCGTTTTCGTCCCTGCGCTTGTAGATCTGCGCCAGGGTGCTTTCCACAAACGCGGAGGCGCCGCCAATGATGGCGATCAGCCACATCCAAAACACCGCGCCGTAGCCGCCCAGACATACCGCGGTGGAAACACCCACGATGTTTCCGGTGCCCACGCGGGAGGCGGTGGA
>JAEWML010000173.1 GCA_023393155.1 Bacillota bacterium | reverse complement strand
CACATACCGTGGCTAGCCGGTCCCGTATCTGCTCCGGGAAAGGAGAGTCCCCCTCGTTTGTTCATGTTGGATTCTAGCAGATTTTTTTTGGCGGCGCAATAGCTTTGCGCATTTGTAACAATCTTGTAACACAGCCGCCAGTGGAGAACTTTTCCTGCGGACGGAAAGTAAATTCTTCTTTTCCCCCAATCCCACTTGAATAAACGGGGCCGGTCAAATATAATAGAGTTTTGTAAGAAAGCCGCGAAGCGCCGAAGGGAGGCCGCCGTGTCCAAAGCCGTACTGTTTACCGCGTCTACATATTCTCACCTTTACAATTTCCACCGGCCCTATCTGGCGGCGTTCCGCGATTTGGGGTGGGAGGTTCACATTGCCTGCGGCGGAGTAGGTATGGAAATCCCGGAGGCAGATCGGAAGCTCTTTCTTCCCTTTGAAAAGAAGATGACCGCTCCCGCCAATTTCCGCGCCCAACGGCTTCTTCGCCGCGCCATGGAGGAGACGGAATACAGCCTTGTCGTAACCCACACGTCTCTGGCGGCGTTTTTCACCCGCCGCGCGGCGGCGGGGCTGGACAGGTGCAGACCCCCGCTTGTCACCGTGGCTCACGGGTATTTGTTTGATGACAAGACAGCGCCCCTCAAGCGGGAAATCCTCCTTGCGGCAGAGCGGCTGACCGCTCCGCAGACCGACCTGCTCCTGACCATGAATCAATGGGACTATGAGCTGGCGCGGAAAAAGAAGCTGGGACGGCGGGTGGAAAATCTCCCCGGCATGGGGGTGGATTTTTCCCGGCTGGAGGGCCGGGAAACCGACGGCGCTGCGCTGCGCCGGGAGCTGGGGCTTGCTCCGGAAGAGCTTTTAATGATCTACGCGGCGGAATTTTCCGCCCGAAAGTCTCAGGACATACTGCTTCAAGCCATGGCGCTGCTGCCGGAGCAGGTGAAGCTGGCCCTTCCGGGGCAGGGCGCGCTGCTGGAAGAATGCAAAGCGCTTGCAAAGCATCTGGGGGTTGAACGCCGGGTGTTTTTCCCCGGCTCGGAGCCGGACATGCCCCGGTGGTATGCCGCTGCGGATATGGCGGTTTCCGCCAGCCGGTCGGAGGGGCTGCCCTTTAATGTAATGGAGGCTATGTACGCCGGACTGCCGGTGGCGGCCAGCGCGGTGAAGGGGCACACGGACTTGCTTGCCCGGGGCGGAGGGCTGCTGTATCCTTACGGAGACGCGGCGGCCTGCGCCGCGCAGCTTCTCCGCCTGACGGAGGATGCGGACCTGCGGCGGGAACTGGGGGCGCAGGCCCGTGAGGCGGTCCTGCCCTATGGACTGGAGCGGGTTTTGCCGCAGGTGATGGAGGCATACCTTTCCGCCGTGCCCGGCATGGCGGAACGGAAGCCCGTCCTCGTGGGAACAGCCGAACGCATTGGGCGCTGAGGGCGCGGTGATTATAAACTATAAAAACGCAAAACCGGAGGTCTGATGGATGAAAAATACAAAGAAGAACCCCCTGCTTTACATGCCGGGTGCAGCCGATGCGCTGCCGGAGGAGCTTTGCGACCGGCGAAGTCTGGCCCTGTTTGCCGGGGTGCTGTTTCTGCTGGTGACGCTCACCGCGCAGGAATCCGTGACGGTGCTGTGCATTCTGCTGGGGCTGGGGGCGCTGCTGACGGCGGCGCTGGTGCGCAAGCGGCCCATGTCCCCGCGTCTGGGGCTTCTGTTTCTGGCAGTGACGCTGTATGTGCTGTGGGCAGGCGTGTCCTGCTTCCGCAGTCCCTACCCCGTGCTGGCTTTAAAGGAGTTTACCAAAATTCTGGCGGGCTTTTTACTGTTTCTGCTGGTTGTTTTTACCGCCGGAAGCGGGAAAAGCGCGGGACGGAACGCGATTTCCGCCGTTTCCGCCATCTCCGCCCTATTTTCTTTTTTAAGTATCGACCTGGTTTCGACCCATTGGTTTTCCGGCGCGTTTCGCAGCATCGTCGAGATGTTTACGCAAGATTACAGCGTCAATTCCGGCCTTGAGACGGGAACCCGCATTACCTCCGTTCTGGCCGACGGCAACACCTTTGCCAGCGTGACGGGTCTGGGCGTGCTGCTGGCACTGGGTCTGGCCCTGAGCAGCCGGGGACGGGAGCGGGCGTTTCATGCGGTATGCCTGTTTCTTTCGGCGCTGGCCTTTGTGCTGGCCTTCAGCCTTGGCGCGATGGGCTTTATCGCCGCTGCGTTCGTGCTGTTTCTGCTGGCAATGCCCAAGGGGGAAAAGCTTTCCGCCGCCGTTTTAATGGTGGAGACGCTGGCTGTCACCATGCTTGGCGTTGTGGCGGTGTACGTCTCCGTGTTTGACGGAACCAAGCAGTTTTCTCCCGTTCCCCTGCTGGCGGCGCTGGCGGGATCCGCAGGCCTCGCGGCGCTGGACCGGCTTTTATCCCAGAGAATCTGCACAGCCCTTTCCCGCCACAGGGCGCTGTCTCTCGGCGCGGCGGCGGCACTGGTGCTCTGCGGGGCGGTGTACGGAATTTTGGCGTTTCAGCTCACCGGTCCGGCGGCACTGGCGCCGGGCGAGGTTTTGAACCGGGCGGCGGACCTTCCCGCCGGGGCGTACACCCTCTCCGCCGTGAGCAGCGGAAACGCCTCTGTGTGCGTCACTTGTCAGAATGAAACCGACCTGATTTTGCACACCTCCACCGTTCTTTACGACGGCGCGGCAGACGGCGGAGCCTTTGCCGTACCGGAGGGGACGGAGGCGGTCTGGTTTGCCGTCTCCCTGCCCGAGGGCGGGACGGTGGAGCAGCTCTCCTATACCGGGCCGGAGGACGGAAGTCTAAAGCTCCATTACAAGCTGCTGCCCGGCTTCATGGCGAACCGGCTGCAGGGCCTCTGGGCCAATCAAAACTCCGTCCAGCGGACGGAATTCTGGCGGGACGGCCTGCGTGTCTGGGAAAAGTCCCCCCTGCTGGGAGAAGGACTTGGCGCGGTGGAAGCGGGACTTTACTCTGTGGCACGGTTTGAATATCAGAGCCGGTATGTCCATAACCACTACGTCCAGACGCTGGCGGACGCCGGTATCATCGGCCTTGTCCTGTTTGCGGGCGTGCTGGCCTCCGCGTTTTGGACGGCACTGGCGGGCCGGAAGCGGGGCGCGCCTCTGGCTCCCGCCCTGTTTGCAGCCACGGGCTTTGCCGCTCTCCAGGCAGTCAATCAGGCCGCTTTTTCTCTCAGCTCGTTTTTGTCTCTGATGTTCTGTATCTGGGCGGGAATCAATGTCCACTGTATGCAGACCGCCCCGGAACCGGCGAAGGTCCCCGTCATGGAAGCCGCAGCGGGAGAGCCGAGGGCGAAGAAAGCCGCCGTCAAAACCAACGATGGGAATGTACGGCTTTCTCCTGCGAAGGACGGGACAGCCCGCAAGGCTTTGCTGCTCTCCGCCCTTGCAATCACAACGATCTGGAGCGGGCTTCTCCTGAATCACCTGCGGGCGGACAACGACATGATGTTCGGACAGGGCACCGTTTTCCAGCGGCTTGACAGCGCCATCGGCAGCGACCCCTTCAGCCGTCAGGACGCCACTCAGGCCTACATTTATTACAGCGGCCAGTCTGACGACGAGGCCGTTCAGAATCAGGCGGGCCTGTACGCATCTGCCTATACCCGGTCCGGAAATACGGACCCGGACTACCTCGCGGAGTACTTCTTCGACCACCACATTCCGCAGAGTGCGTTTGCCTCCCTCTCCCGCCACCTCGCATTCAACCGGGCGCGGACAGGGGCGTGGCAGTATGGGCTTACGCTCCTGGCGGAGCAGGACGACGGTACGCCGGAATTCCGGGAACTGTCTTTGGAAATCGCGGCGCAGCTTCAGGCGGCCAACGAGTATCTCCTCCAGCCCATCACCCTGTACGGCCGGGCCCAGACCTATTTGGACTCACTCAAATAACGTTCGTACTTTCCGGGATTCGACCAATAAGCGGCAGCCTTCCGAAATGGAGGCTGCCGCTTTCAATCTTCCATGGGAAACCGGAAGGCCGCTCTGGTTGACAGAAGTCCGCTTCCGGGGTACAATCAAATGCGCATAAATTGTCGGTTTTGGGAGGATTTCGGAATGATTAAGGAGAACCAGCGGCTGCTGAACCAATTGCACGTCCTGTCAGACGGGGTGTTGGTGTTTGTCTCCATGCTGCTGGCCTATTGGGTGCGTTTTTCTCTTCTGGGCGGTATCGAGGGGATTCCCTTTTCCTATTACGTCGCTTTGGGCGGGGCGGCGGCGGCGCTGTGCCTGCTGAGCTACGCCATGACGGGGCTGTACGAATCCTATCGCTCCATCCGCTTTCACCGGGAGGCCGCGCGGCTTTTAAGCGTCACCGCCATGGACACGGCGCTGCTTGTGGCCATCCTGTTTGTGTTTCATCTGAACAACATGTCCCGCTGGACGCTGGTTCTGTTTTTCTGCTTTGGCAGCGGGCTTCTTTTGTCCAAGCGGGCTTTTTTGCGGCTTCTGCTGCGTCGCTTTCGGGCCAAAGGCTATAATCTCAAGCATGTGGTGCTGGTGGGCAGCGGCCCTGCGGCGGAAAATTATTTGAAAAAGTTGGCGGCGCAGAAAAACCTCGGCTTTCTGGTGGACGGCGTGGTTTCCGACGGCGGCCCCTGGGGCGCGCTCCCCCTTTTGGGCGGGTATGACTATCTGGAAGATCTGCTCAATCAGCGCAAGCCGGACGAGGTGGTGCTGGCGATTCCGGGGGCGGATAACGGGAAGATGCCAAGTCTGATTTCCGTCTGCGAAAAGACCGGCACAAAGGCGTCCATTATTCCCTTCTACGCGGCGCATCTGCCCAGCAATCCTCAGGTGGATAATCTGGACGGGCTGCCCCTGATCAACCTGCGGCGCATTCCGCTGGACAATCTGGGCAACGCCTTTTTGAAACGGGCGGAGGACATTCTCGGCGCGCTGATTTTGATTATCCTGACCTCGCCGCTGATGGTATTTGCCGCCATCGGCGTAAAGCTCAGCTCTCCGGGTCCCATTTTGTTCCGGCAGGAGCGGGTGGGGCGCAACAAAAAGCCTTTTAAGATGTACAAATTTCGCTCCATGCGGGTCAACGCAAAGGAATCCACCGGCTGGAGCACCAATGCCGACCCCCGAAAAACCCGGTTTGGCTCTTTGATCCGCAAGCTTTCCATCGACGAATTGCCTCAGTTTTTTAATGTCCTCAAGGGCGACATGTCTCTGGTGGGACCCCGTCCGGAGGTGCCCCACTTTGTAGAGCAGTTCCGGGAGAATATTCCCCGCTACATGGTTAAGCATCAGGTGCGTCCCGGCATTACCGGCTGGGCGCAGGTTTGCGGCTTTCGGGGGGACACGTCCATTGAGGGGCGCATCGAGCATGATCTCTATTACATTGAAAACTGGAGTCTTCTGTTTGATGTAAAAATTCTGCTGATGACCGTGTTTCGTGCGGTAAACGGCGAAAAGCTAAAGACCTGACAGGGCCTTTCCCGCCGTCCCGCCCCCTAAACCGGGCGGTGGGCGTCCAGTTTTGCCCGCAAGAAGGG
>JAEWML010000169.1 GCA_023393155.1 Bacillota bacterium | reverse complement strand
CGGATGCTTGACGAGCTGGTAAACCGCCTGCGGGGGCAGGTACGGCTGCGGGTGGAAAGTCCCTTCCCGGAGCGGATTCTGAATCTATGCGCCCAGCGGAGACTGGAGCTGTGGGACGTGCGCTGGGAAAGCGCCGACGCGTTCCTCTGCGTTCTCTCCCGGCGGGATTTCCGGGTTTTGCGCCTGCTGGTCCGGAATCTGGACTGCACGCTTCACGTGCAAAAGCGGGAGGGCGCTCCCTTTTTCGTGGGTAAGTTCCGCCGTCGGCAAGCCCTGGCGGCGGGACTGGTGCTCTGCGCTCTGGGGCTGTTTTTCAGCAGCTTTTTCATCTGGGAGATTACGGTGGACGGCGCTGTGACGGTGCCGGAGGAAAAAATTTTGCGGGCGCTGGAAAAAAACGGCGTGAGCTTCGGCACCTTCGGCTTTTCCATTGACGGAGAGGATTTACGCAACCACATTCTTTTGGAAATCCCCGACCTGAGCTGGCTGACGGTAAACGTCTCCGGCTGCCGGGCCTACGTGCAGGTGCGTGAGCGGGTCGCCGCGCCGGAGCCGGTGGACCGCCGCGCCCCCTGCAATGTGACGGCCCGGCGGGACGGTCTGGTGCTGGAGGTTCACGCCTTTTTGGGCAAAAAATGCGTCCGCCCCGGCGACACCGTGGAAAAGGACCAGCTTTTAATCTCCGGCATTGAGGACTTGGACACCTTCGGCGCCCGCATTACCACGGCGGCAGGCTCTATCACCGCCCGGACCTGGTATCGGCTGGAGGCAAATTTCCCCCTGACGATATCGGAAACCAGCGCCGCCGGGAAGGAGGAGACGCGCCGATCCCTGATTCTCGGAACCAAGCGGATAAAATTCTATGGAAACAGTAGCTATTTTGGGGCATTCTATGATAAAATGGTCACACGGCAGCGGGTGTCCATTTTCGGTCTGTCCCTGCCTGTGACGGTGGAGACGGAGATTTACCGTCCTTTCGAGCCCACGGTCCGGACCCGCTCCGCCCAGGAAACAGAGGCCGCGGGAGGAGCTGCGCTCACCGCGTATCTCGCCTCCTTGATGGGGCAGGACGGCGAAATCCGCTCTACCCTCGTTTTCTCCCGGCAGACGGGCGACGTGCTGCGCGTTACGCTGACGGCGGAGTGCGTGGAGGAAATCGGCCGCACCGTGCCGCTGGAAGCGGCGGCGGAGTAACCGCCTCTGCGCGGCCCTCGGGTGACTTTGAGCTGCCTTTCCGGTCACTTTTTGGCGCTTCTCTCCTTGTGCGCGCCCCTTTTCCAGTGTTTTTCCTTGGAGCGTTTTTGGGAATACTTCTCTTCCAAGGCGCTTTTCTTTACAACGTTTTACCGCCGTTCGGGGGACGGCCGGTTTCCCCCGCGGGGAACCATCATTCAGATTCGGGCGGCGGGAACGCGCCGCCGCCCGGCAAACGGGAGTGGTCATATTTGGAACAGCGAATCAGCATCGAGCGGCTGGAGCAGGCGGTGAACATTTTCGGCTCCTTTGACGAAAACATCCGTCTGGTGGAACAGGAATTTTCAGTGGCCGTGGTGAACCGGGACGGGGAACTGCGGGTAGACGGCGAGCCGGAGAACGTTCTGCTTGCTGTCAAGGCCGTGCAGGGGCTTTTGACCCTGTCCTCCCGGGGCGAGGCCATCGGAGAGCAGAACGTACGGTACGTCATCTCTCTGGTCCGCTCCGGCAAGGAGGGGCAGATTGCGGAGCTCACTGGCGACGTGCTGTGCATCACCGCCAAGGGCCGCCCCGTAAAGCCCAAGACCATCGGCCAGAAGCAGTATCTCAAATCGGTGCTGAAAAACACCGTCACCGTGGGCGTCGGTCCGGCAGGCACCGGAAAGACCTATCTGGCGGTGGCCGCCGCCGTGGCCGCTTTCCGGGACAAGCAGGTCAACCGCATCATCCTCACCCGTCCCGCCGTGGAGGCCGGGGAGCGGCTGGGCTTTTTACCCGGGGATTTGCAGAGCAAGGTGGACCCCTACCTTCGCCCGCTGTACGACGCGCTGTTCGACATGCTGGGCGCGGAGACATACCAGAAGTATCTGGAGCGGGGGAACATCGAGGTGGCTCCCCTTGCCTATATGCGGGGCCGGACGCTGGACGACAGCTTCATTATTCTCGACGAGGCCCAGAACACCAGCCGGGAGCAGATGAAGATGTTTCTCACCCGTCTGGGCTTCGGTTCCAAAATCGTCATCACCGGCGACGTGACCCAGATTGACCTGCCCTCCGACAAGGTTTCGGGCTTGAAGGAGGCCATCCGGGTGTTGCAAGGCGTGGAGGGCATCGGCATCTGCCAGCTCACCAACGCGGACGTGGTTCGTCACGTCATGGTCCAGCGGATTGTGGAGGCCTATGAACGGGACGAGCTGGCCCGGCTGAAAAGCGCCGGGAGAAAGGCGAAACGGTCATGAGAAAAAGCCATTATATCCCCGTCACCGCCGACGTGCCGGGCGCTTCCAACGAAAAAACCTGCGCCCTTGTGCGCAAGGCGATTAAAACCGCCCTCCGAATGGAGGGCGTGACCCTACCCTGCGAGGTGGACGTGCTTCTCACCGGGGACACAGGCATCCGCAAAATCAATATGGAGCAGAGGAAGGTGCCCAGTCCCACGGATGTTCTGAGCTTTCCGGAATTTGACTTCACCCCGGGCGAGCCGCCCACCCTTGACACCGCCGGGGACCTTCTGGACTTCACCGGCCTGCTCCCTCTGGGAGACATGGTAATCTCTATGGAGCGGGCGGCGGCGCAGGCAAAGGAATACGGACACTCAAACCGGCGGGAGCTTGCGTATCTCGCGGTTCACTCCGCGCTGCATCTGCTGGGTTACGACCATCTGGACGAGGGGCCGATGAAAGTTCAGATGCGGGCGCGGGAGGAAGAGATCATGAAGGAACTGGGGCTGGAAAGGTAGGCAAAGCCTGTGTTTGGGAATTTTATCGGTCTTTGGATTTTATACCTTCTGTTTACCTTTCTTGCCTTTTTGGGCATAGGTGGAACGGGACTGCAGGGTGGAGAAACGCTTTGGAACATGGTCGTTCAGGCCGCCTTTCTCTCTTTGGCGACCTGCATTTACATCAAGCTGACCGAGCTCCACGCCAAACAGAAGGACATAGAAAAAAAGCTGGACGCGCTGCTTTCCCAGCAAAATTCCCCTGCGTCGGACAGCCCGGAGACAAGCTCCCCGGACCGGCCCCAAGACTGACCGCCCGGGGCGCTTTTGCATACACTGTCCTGAGGTGATGGTATGGAACTCATTCAGGATGGCGTTCTCGCATTTCTGGCCGCAGTGGGGATAACGACCTGCGTCTGGCTGGTGGCCGGCGCGTTTCTCCCCAGCAGGTGCCGCAATCCGGAGGTACGGCTGCTTCTCCCTCTGCAAGGCGACGCGCCCACGCTGGAAGCCGACCTGCGGGAGCTGCTGCGCACCCGGCACACCCTGCCCTCGGCAAAAATTCTGCTGGTGGACTGCGGCATGAGCGAAGACGCGCGGCAGACGGCGGAATACTTCTGCCACCTGCGGCGCAACGTGGAGCTGGTGGAGGCCAAAAATCTGCACTTTGACTGAGCCCGCGCAATTACACTGGAGAAAAGGAAGACGAAACGGCATGGACGAACTCTGCTGCCTGGACGGCACGGTACATAGCCTCATTTTTCAAAACGCCGACAACGGCTATACCGTCCTGCGGCTGGTGACGGAGGAGGGCGAGCTTTACACGGTGGTGGGCTGCATCCCCTGCGTGGCTCCCGGCGAACACCTGACGGTGAACGGCGTGTGGGAAACCCACCCCCAGCACGGGGAGCAGCTCAAGGCTTTGGAGCTGGAACGCCGCCTTCCCGAGGAGGTTGACGAGATTCTCAACTACCTCTCCTCCGGAATCTGCAAAGGGGTAGGCCCCGCCACCGCCCGGGCCATTGTGGACCGGTTTGGGGAAGAAACGCTGGACATATTGGAGCGGGAGCCGGGAAGGCTTACCTGCCTGCGGGGCATCACCGAAAAAAAGGCCCGGGAAATCGGCGAGAGCTTCCGCCTGCAAATGGGCCTGCGCCGGCTGATGGCGTTTCTGGCGCAGTACGGCCTGTCCCCCGCGCTTGCCATTTTGCTGCGCAAGCTTCACGGAGACGGGGCGCTGGAGGCCGTGCGGTCCAATCCCTACATTCTCTCCTCGGACGAGTGCGGCGTGCCCTTCTCCGCCACGGACGAGATCGCCATGAGCCTTGGCATCGCCGCCGACAGCGACGCGCGGCTTCAGGCCGCGGTGATTTTTGAGCTGAACCACAACGAGGGCAACGGGCATGTCTTTCTCCCCCGCAGCAAGCTCACCGCCGCCACGGCGCAGCTTTTAAACTGCGAAGCCGACCTTGCAGAAAAGGCCGTGGACGATCTTCGCGCCCGGGGCGCGGTGGTGCAGGAGCAGGTGGCAAACGTCTCCGCCTGCTACCTCCGCCGCCTGTGGGAGGCGGAGGTTGGCTCCTGCGCCCGTCTTCTGGCGCTTTTGTCCGCCGACGCTGACCGGGGCCGGAACCCGGACAAGGTGATTGCGGAAATCGAACAGGCCCAGGGGATTACCTATGCCCAGCAGCAGCGTCAGGCCGTGGCATTGGCGGCGCAGACGGGCGTTCTCATTCTCACCGGCGGACCGGGCACTGGAAAAACCACCGCCGTGCGGGGCATCGTGTCCCTGTTTCAGCGGATGGGACTGGACGTGGTGCTGGCGGCGCCCACCGGCCGCGCCGCCCAGCGGATGGGTGAGCTTTCCGGCGGGCTGGAGGCCCAGACCATCCACCGCCTGCTGGGAGTTACCTGGAACGAAACCACCCGGGAGGCCGCCTTTGCCAAGTGCGAAAAAGAGCCGCTGGAAGCGGACGCGGTGATTGTGGACGAGATGAGCATGGTGGACGTGTCTCTCTTCGCGGCGCTGCTAAGAGCGCTGCGCCCCGGCACCCGGCTGGTGCTGGTGGGAGACGCGGACCAGCTTCCCTCCGTGGGGGCGGGGAACGTGTTCTCAGACCTCATCCGCAGCAAGCGGGTGGAGACGGTGTTCCTGCGGGAGGTTTTCCGTCAGGCTGAGCAGTCGGCCATCATCCGCAACGCCCACGCGGTGAATTTGGGCCAGCCGCCCCGGTTTGTCAACGACCAAAACGACTTTTTCTTCATGGTCCGCCGCAGCCCGGACCGGACGGTGAGCACCGTGGTGGAGCTGTGCAAATCCCGCCTGCCGGAGAAGATGGGGGTCCCTGCGGACCAGATTCAGGTCCTCTCCCCCACCCGCAAGGGCGAGTGCGGCACGGAAAACCTGAACCGCCTGCTTCAGGCGGCGCTGAACCCGCCCGCGCCGGACAAGCGCCAGCGCCAGTGGGGGGAGCGGGTCTTCCGGGAGGGGGACCGCATCATGCAGACCCGGAACGACTACGACGTGATCTGGCAAAAGACCGACGGCAGCATGGGCACCGGCATTTTCAACGGCGACGTGGGCCGGGTGGCCCAGATCGACCCCGGCGGCGAGTGGGTCCGGGTGGTGTTTGACGACCGGGTGTGCACCTATGCCGCCGACCAGCTCTCCGAGCTGGATTTGGCCTATGCCCAGACGGTCCACAAGGCCCAGGGCAGCGAATACCGGGCGGTGATTCTGGCGGCGATGCCCGCCGCCCCGGCGCTGATGGTCCGCGGCGTGCTGTACACCGCTCTTACCCGGGCGCGGGAGCTTTTGATTGTGGTGGGAGACGACTCCGCCGTGGCCGCCATGGCCGAAAACGACCGCCGCCAGCGGCGCTACTCCGGTTTGAAGTGGCGGCTGTGCGGCGGCGACTGCCCGGTGACGTAACCTTTTTCGCGCAGGGGCTTTTCCCCTCCTTCCGAAAGGCCCTGCATCACAGCACGGTTCTCCTGTTCTGCTCTTCCGTATCCCTGCGTCCTTGCGTCCCTGCTCCCTTAAACGTTGCACGCGGGGCCTTTCCCTATGGGAAAGGCCCCGCGTTTTTCGGTTCCTTATCGCTGTCCCTTGTCGTAGGGGATTCCCTCCGCCTTGGGGGCGCGGGATTTCCCGGAGGTAAACGCCAGCACCACCAGAGAGATGATGTAGGGCAGCATGTTGTACACGCTGCTGGGCAGGTTCAGGGCCATCAGGAAGTCAAAACCGGTATAGACGTTGCTCAGCGCCCGGAACAGGCCGAACAGCAGCGCCGCCAATGCGATGCGGGAGGGCCTCCACTGGCCGAAAATCATCACGGCCAGAGATAAAAAGCCAAAGCCCGCCACGCCGTTTTCAAATTTCCACTCGCTGACGCCGGCGGTGATGTACACAATGCCTCCAAGGCCGCCCAAAATGCCGGAAATCAGCACGCCCGCATAGCGCATCTTATAGACATTGATGCCCACGCTGTCCGCCGCCTGCGGATGCTCGCCGCAGGCCATCAGCCGCAGGCCGAAGCGGGTTTTGTACAGCAGTATGTAGGAGCACGCCAGCGCAATGGCGGCCAGCAGCATAAACCAGTTGAACTCAAAGCCGCCAAGCTTTACGAGAAACGCCTTTTTCGCGGCAATGTATTGGATGGTGGAGGACACGTTGTTGGGATTGACAGAGGTGTTCATGGCCTTTACGAACACGGTGGCCGCGGCGGTTCCCAGCAGGTTCATGGCGGTGCCCACAATGGTCTGGTCCGCTCCGAAGCTGACGGCGGCCACCGCCAGCAGCAGCGAATATGCCGCCCCCAAAGCCACCGCCGCCAAAACGGTCAGCAGCACCATCATAAAGGCCGACGTCTCGGGCGGCAGGAAATTGAGCATCAGCGCGCCGCCAAGGGCGCCCATGACCATGATGCCCTCCAGCCCGATGTTGATGACGCCGGAATGCTCGGAAAAGCAGCCGCCCAGAGCCACCAGCACCAGAACGGAGGCGAAAATCAGGGTGTATTGCACCAGCAGTGCCATTACCGCTCGCCCCCTTCCTGATTGGCCGCGGCCTGAGCGGCCCTGGCCTCCCGCTCCGCCCGGCGGTCCAGGCGGCTATTCAGCGCGTACTTAAAGAACAGCACGAAGCCGCACAGGTAGATAATCAGCGCGGAGATAAAGTCGGAAATCTGGGACGAGTACATGGTCTTATCCACATACGCGCCGCCGGAGGTGATATGCTGGATGAAATAGGAGGAGAAAATGGTCCCGATGGGGTTCAGTCCCCCAAGGAACGCGGCGGCAATGCCGTTGAAGCCCATGGCCGGAACCGCCGACTGGGTGCAGGACCACTGCTCAAACCCGGTGAGATAGAGCAACGCCGCCGCCATGCCCGCAAGGCCCCCCGCGATGGCCATGGTGAGAATGATGTTCTGCTTTTCCCGCATGCCGCAGTACTGGGCCGCGTACTTGTTGAAGCCGGTGGCCTTCAGTTCAAAGCCCAGCTTGGTCTTCTCCAGCAGAACCCAGATCACCACCGTGACCAGAACGGCCAAAGGGATGGCAAGGGTGACATACTGGTTGTTGTTGAACAGGCTTCCAAGCCCCAGCGTGGGAATCAGCGCCCCGGGATTCGTGCTGGCCAGAGTCAGGGTATAGGGGCTGGCGTATTCCTTCACGTTGGTCAGCAGGGTATTCACCATGTACAGGCTGATCCAGTTGAGCATAATGCAGGAGATGACCTCGTTCACGTTGCAGTATGCCTTCAAAACGCCCGACAGCGCCCCCAGCAGCGCGCCCGCCGCCACGGCGGCCAGCAGGCACAGATACCACGGCATGTCCAGCGCCAGCGCGCAGTACAGCGACGCGCCCGCGCCCACCACATACTGCCCCGCCGCGCCGATGTTGAACAGGCCCACCTTATAGGCGAACAGCACCGACAGGCTGCACAGCAGCAGCGGCGAGGTCTTCACCAGCGTGCTGCCCAGATATTTAAGCTGCGCGGCCCGGCTGGGGTAATAGAAAAAATTTTTGACAATGGTGGCAATGGCCTTTCCCGCCCCGGCGGGATTGATGGCCAGCAGCACCAGATACCCCACCAGCAGTCCGATCAGAATGCACAGCAGGGATGCAAGCAGGGACTGGACCCCGACATTGCGCAACAGCGAATCCCGCGTTTTCGTTTTCTCCATGTCACACCGCCTCCTTCCGCTTTGCACCGGCCATGTACAGGCCCAGTTCCTCCACCGTGGCGGTCTTGGGGTCCAGCTCGCCCACAATCTCCCCCTCGTACATGACAAGAATGCGGTCGGACAGGCTCATCACCTCGTCCAACTCCAGACTCACCAGCAGCACCGCCTTTCCCTGATCCCGCTGGGCCACGATCTGGCGATGGATGTACTCAATGGCGCCCACGTCCAGCCCTCGGGTGGGCTGCACCGCCACCAGAAGCTCCGGGTCCTTGTCGATTTCCCGGGCCACGATGGCTTTTTGCTGGTTGCCGCCGGACATGGACCGGGCCTTTGTGACGGGACCCTGCCCGGACCGGATGTCATACTGCTCAATCAGCCGCTGGGCATACTCCCGCACCGCCTTGAAGCGGATAAAGCCCCGGTTTTGAAACTCCTGCTTCCAGTAGTTTTCCAGTACCAGATTCTGCTCCAGCGTGTAGTCCAGCACCAGTCCGTGCTTGTGCCGGTCCTCGGGAATATGGCTCAGACCTAACTTGGAGCGCTCCCGGATGGAGTCCCTCGTCATATCCACACCCCGCAGGGAAAAGCTCCCCGCCGCAGGCTTCACAAGCCCCGTCAGGGCGTGGACAAACTCCGTCTGCCCGTTGCCGTCGATTCCGGCAAGGCAGACGATCTCCCCCTCCCGAACCTGAAAGCTCACGTTTTTCACCGCGTTGTTCTTATGCATTTTGGACGCCACGGTAACGCCCTCCACCTCCAGCACCACCTGCCCCGGCGCGCGGACCTTCTTGCGGACCGCAAAGTCCACATCCCGGCCCACCATCATGCGGCTGAGCTCTTCCTTGCTGGACGCGGCCACGTCCACGGTCCCCATGTAGGCCCCCTTGCGCAAAACGGTGCACCGGTCCGCCACGGCCACGATCTCGTTGAGCTTGTGGGTGATAAAGAGGATGCTCTTGCCCTCGGCCTTCAGCCCCCGCATAATGTCCATCAGCTCCTCGATTTCCTGAGGGGTGAGGACGGCGGTAGGCTCGTCAAAAATCAGGATTTCATTTTCCCGATACAGCATTTTCAAAATCTCGGTGCGCTGCTGCATGCCCACAGAGATGTCCTCCACCTTGGCGTCGGGGTCCACCCGCAAGCCGTATT
>JAEWML010000167.1 GCA_023393155.1 Bacillota bacterium | reverse complement strand
GTCTTGTCCAGGTCCTCAGACTTGCGGCTCAGGCAGCACCAGCGGAAGGGACCGTAGCCGTAGTCAAACAGGAAGGGCCCCAGAATGTCCTCCACGTAGGACGGGAAAATGAAGCCGTCCAGATCGTTTTCGCCGTTTTTGCAGATGCTCTTCACGCCCGCGTCGTACACGGCCTTGAGGAAGCTGTTGCCATAGTCGAAGAAATAGGTGCCCCGCTCGTGGAGCTTGCAGACCATTTCGTAGTGGTGACGCAGCGTCTCGTCCACCAGCTTGCAGAAGCCCTCGGGGTCCTTGTCCAGCATCTCGGTGCGCTGCTCGAAGGTCAGGCCCTGGGGGCAATAGCCTCCGTCATAGGGGACGTGGCAGGAAGTCTGGTCGCTGAGCAGGTCCACATGGACGTTCTTCTCATACAGGAACTCCAGCAGGTCCACCACGTTGCCGTGGTAGGCGATGGCGCAGGGAGTCTTGTCCGCCAGATGCTTTTTGGCAATGGCCAGCGTCTCTTCCAAATTGTCGGACTTTTCGCTGACCCAGCCCTGCGTATAGCGGGTCATGATGCGGGACATATCCACTTCGGCGATGATGGACACGGCCCCGGCAATCTCCGCCGCCTTGCCCTGCGCGCCGCTCATGCCGCCAAGGCCCGCGGTGACAAACAGGCGGCCCGCCAGATTCCCGTCGGTGGGAATGCCCAGCTTCAGCCGCCCCGCGTTGAGCAGGGTGTTGAAGGTGCCGTGAACAATGCCCTGAGGCCCGATATACATCCAGCCGCCGGCGGTCATCTGCCCGTAGTTTGCGACGCCGATGGCGGCGGCGCGGTTAAAGTCCTTCTGGTTGTCAAACATGCCCACCATCAGGCCGTTGGAGATGATGCAGCGGGGAGCGGTCTTGTGGGAGTGGAACAGGCCCAGAGGATGGCCGCTCATCACAACAAGCGTCTGCTGGTCGGTCATGACCTCCAGATACTTCTTGATGAGACGGTACTGCATCCAGTTCTGGCAGACCTGACCGGTTTCGCCGTAGGTCACCAGCTCATAGGGGTACAGGGCCACGTCGAAGTCCAGATTGTTCTCAATCATCACCTGAAAGGCCTTGCCCTCCACGCAGTTGCCCTTGTACTCGTCGATGGGCTTGCCGTGCATGCGGCCCTGAGGACGGAAGCGGTAGCCGTAAACCCGGCCGTGCTCCTCCAGCTCCCGGGCAAATTCCTTTGCCATCTGCGCGTGGTGATCCGGGTGAATATACCGCAGGGCGTTGCGGATAGCAAGCTCTTTGTCGGCCTGTGTCAGATGGGCTTCCCGGCGGGGTGCGCGGCGGATACCCTCCTCAAAAGGGGGATACTCCGGCAGGTCATAGTCCAGTTTCACCGTCATAGCTTTGTCAACATCAAAGGTAGCCATGCTTGTTCCTCCTGAAAATTGAATTCTGCGGACCGGCAATCCTCCGGTCCAGGCAGTCAAGGATTTTCTCTTAATAACCGCATTCTAACATGCGTGCTTTTAAAAATCAACAAAAATCATAAAAATCAAATAAAAAATTTAGTGGTTTTCAACAAATTAAAGCACTATTGCGACAATTCACTGCCAAGGCATCGCATCAGCGGACAAAAGCGCCCGCCAGAGCATGACCTTACAAATACGATTATAGGTGCTTCGCGTTGAATCCGCGTCAAAAAAAGCGGACGGACAGTGAAAAAAGGGCGGAATGTGAACGCTGGAGAGGAAAAACGGTTGCGCGGCGGCATTTTTTTTGCTATTGTACAGATGTTGTGAATGAACAGGGGGCGCGGCTGCGCGGACCCGAAAACCGGGACGGATAAAGGAGTGAAACGCGATGGATCAGATCATGGAGTGCATCCCGAATTTCAGCGAGGGACGGGATCTTGAAAAGGTGGAAAAAATTGCGGGGGCCTTTCGGGCGAAGGAGGCTGTAAAGCTGCTGGATTACAGCACGGATAAGGACCATAACCGCTGCGTAATTACCGCCGTGGGCAGCCCGGAGGCGCTGCGTGACGCGGTGATCGAGGCCATTGGCATCGCCGTGTCGCTGATCGATTTGACGAAGCACGACGGGCAGCACCCCCGTATGGGGGCGGCGGACGTGGTGCCCTTTGTTCCCGTGCGGGGCTGTGCGCTGGAGGACGCGGACCGCATCGCCAAGGAGACTGCGGCCGCCGTGGCGGACCGGTATGCCCTGCCGGTATTTCTCTATGAAAAGTCCGCCTCCGCGCCCCACCGGGAGAATCTGGCCGCCATCCGCAAGGGCCAGTTTGAAGGGATGGCGGAGAAAATGAGAAATTCCCTGTGGCGGCCGGACTTCGGTCCGGACACCGTTCATCCCACCGCGGGCGTGACGGCCATCGGCGCGCGGATGCCTCTGGTGGCCTTTAACATCAATCTGAACACGCCTGATTTGCATATCGCCGACGAAATCGCCCACCGCATCCGCCACATCAACGGCGGCTTCCGGTTTGTGAAGTCCATGGGCGTGCTGCTGGAGGACCGGAATATTGCTCAGGTTTCCATCAATATGACGGATTATACCAAAACCTCGCTCTACCGCGTATTTGAGACGGTGAAGATGGAGGCCCGGCGCTGGGGCGTGAGCGTGGTGGGCAGCGAGATTATCGGGCTGACGCCCATGGCCGCGTTGGTGGACTGTGCGGAATACTACCTGCGGATTGAGAATTTCCGAATGGACCAGATTTTGGAGACGCGTCTGTAAAGGCGCCATAGAGGAAGAAATCAGACGGCTGTCCGCGAAAGCGGGCGGCCGTCGGCGGCGTTTTTTACGCGTTCTATATGGCCTCCACAGTGATTTCTCTTCCCTTTCGACAAAAACTGTGCTAAACTGATAAACAATGACTTTTGCGGAAAGGAGACGGTGGAATGGTTTTCCAGCAGCGTTTGGAACAGGCGCAAAAACAAATATTGACGCAGGCCATGCTGCAATCGCTCCAGTGCCTGCAAATGCCGTCTTTGGAGCTGCGGGAGTTTTTGCATGAGGCGGCGCTTTCCAATCCCCTTCTGGAGGTGGAGGACGCGCCCCACGACGGACCCCGCCCCGAGACGATGGAGGCCGCCCCGGAGACGGTTCTTCCTATCGAGCGGCGGGAGCAGCTCATTTGGGAGGGCGGCGGAGGACTTTCGGATTTCACTTCCTGCCTGACCCGGCCCCAGACCTTTTCGGAATATTTGGACGCCCAATTGGGCCAGTCCGCGCCGCTGGACGGACGGATGCTGGTGCTGAGCCGGTATCTGGTGGGCTGTCTCAACTCCGCCGGATATCTGGACTGCGAGCTTCACGAGCTTGCCCGGGAGATGGACGTGCCGGAGCCGGAGCTGGAGCAGGCCCTTTTTGCGGTGCAGGCGCTGGACCCGCCGGGCGTGGGCGCCCGGAGTCTGTCGGAGTGCCTGCTGCTGCAATTGGCGCAGGGCGGGGAATTTACCGAGGTGAATATTCATATGATCCGCTTCGGCCTTCCGCTTTTGGCGGACGGTGATTACGCGGGTCTTGCAAGGCTCTTGGGCGTTTCCCCGGCGGAGGCCCGCCGGGCCGGAGACGTGGTCCGCGCACTGAACCCCATCCCCTCCCGGGGCTTTTGCGACCGGCGAGGTACGGCGCTGATTGCGCCGGAGGCCGTCATCCGCCGGGCGGGGGACGGGCTGGTGATTGAAATGAACGAGGGCGCGGTCCCCCGCGTCTCTTTGAACCGGGAATACTGCAATCTGGTGGGCGACCCCGGCTGTCAGGAGGCCCAGCTTTATCTGAAGGAAAAGCTGGCCGAGGCCAAAAACCTGATGAACAATATGGAGAGCCGGCATGAGACCCTGTTCCGCCTGCTCTGCGCTCTGGTCCGGGAGCAGGAGGGCTACTTTCTCCGACGGGAGGATTTGCTGCCCATGACCATGGAGCAGATGGCCCAGCGCCTAAACCTCAACGTCTCCACCATCAGCCGCGCGGTGAAGGACAAGTACGTCCAGTTTAACGGACGCATCTTCCCTCTGCGAAAGCTGTTTTCCACCGCGCTGCCCACCGGCGGCTCCGCCGAGGCGGCCCGCAGCCGCCTGCGCCGTTTTGTGGAGGCGGAGGCCCCGGACCGGCCTTTGTCCGACGAGGCGCTGGCGCAGGCGCTGTCCGGGGTGGGCTTCTCCCTGTCCCGGCGCACGGTGGCAAAATACCGGGGCGAGCTGTCCATTCCCCCGGCCTCTCAGCGCCGCAAAAGGACATAGCCCGCGGAGAGCGGGCGCGGCGCCGGAAGCCCTCTTGAGTTTACCGCGTGAGAAGGCGAAACCGCCTGTGGGCGGTGAAAACCGGCGAACAGCCAAAGGGAAGAACACGGCAGAAACTGCCGATAAATAAGCAGAGACGGAACCCATGGCTCCGTCTCTGCTTGTTTACTTTGCGGTTACAGCACCAGAGACGGCGGGGCATAGGCCCGGGCCAGCAGCTCGCTGTTAAGCATATACAGGCTGCGGGCTTCGCCGCCGTACAGCTCCATCTTGGTAATCTGGTCGCTGGCGTTTTTCTCCTCCTCGCCCTGCTCCTTGATGAACCAGTCCAAAAACTGAATGGTGCGGAAGTCGTTTACCTTCTGGGCGGCGGCATAAATGGCGTTGATGAGGGCGGTGACGTATTTCTCGTGCTCCAGACTGACCTTCAGGGGGTCAATCAGGTTGGAGAAGGCGTTGTCCGGCTGGTCGATGGCCAGCAGCTTCACGGGCTCGTCGTTGTTCTGCATGTAGCGGTAAAAGAGCATAGCGTGGTCCTGCTCCTCTTTCGCCTGAACTTCATACCAGTTGGCGAAGCCGTCCAGCCCCTTGGCGTCATAGTAGTTGGCGATATCCAGATACAGGTAGGCGGAGTAAAACTCCTTGTTGATTTGGTTGTTCAGCAGCTCAGAAACAGTTTTATCCATCGTAATACCTCCTCGTATAAAGCTGAAAAAATTGACTGTTGGTATTATTTAGTATAGCATTGCCGCCCGGAAAGTCAAGGCATTGAAAGAAATTTGCGCGTCCTCTCTTGACAAACGGGCGGGGCTGTGGTATCCTCTCAACGTCGGTTAGATTAAGCTAACCAATACTTGGCGGCCGCCTGGGGCGGCATTTCACAAAGCACAAGGTTTGTCTTGCCTAACTCGCACTTGCAAACCCGCGTCCTGCGAGAGGGTTTTTCGTGCCCCGCGAAGCCGTTTTTGCGAATGTCCGGCAGAAAAAAGGGAAGGCTATACACGTCATGAGATTTGTTCCATTGACGCGGGAGCCGCCCGCAGGCGGCCCGCATTGACACGGAGCGCACTGCTCCGGCAGACACGGGAGGCAGTTTATGGAGCCACGGTTTGAAACGGCGCTGATTACCCACTGCGCGCCCACCCTGGCGGGGGTGAAGCCCGCCAATCTGTTTCGTTTTCGGAGCGAGAGTCTCGAGCAGCTTCGGCGCGACGCCGCCCGCTGGGACGAGACGCTGAAGCCCTACGGCATCCGCGTACGCGTGTTGAAGGAATGCCCCTCGCTTGACGCGGGGATGCTCTATGTCTATCGGGAGTCCTGGGTGGCCCGGCTTCTGGCGGAAGAGGACAGCCACGCGTTTCTGGAGGGCGAGGGATACGCCTGCTCAGGCGTATCCGCCATGCTGGACCAGCTTTCCGAGAAACTGTGCATGGAGGCGGACTATCCCCACGAAATTGGAATTTTTCTGGGCTATCCGCTGGAGGATGTGGTGGGTTTCATTGAGAACCGGGGCTGGAACTATACCTGCTGTGGCTATTGGAAAGCCTATGGCGACCCGGCGGCGGCGCAGAAGTGCTTTGACCGGTACCGCAAATGCACAGCCGTGTACAAGGAGCGGTATGCCCGGGGAGTCCCCCTTATTGAGCTTGTGGTGGCTGCATAGCCGCTGCTGGTCATAATTATTTAATCTATCTGCTGAGAAAGGAAACTGCATCATGAACAAAGTTGCAATCGTCTATTGGAGCGGCACCGGCAATACGGAAAAAATGGCCCAGTGCATTGCGGAGGGCGTAAAGGACGCGGGCGGCGAGGCCGAGCTGCTGGGCCCCGGCGATTTTTCCACCGCCCGATTTAAGGAGTACGGAGCCGTGGCCTTCGGTTGCCCCGCCATGGGGTCCGAGGTTTTGGAGGAGAGCGAATTCGACCCCATGTTCACCGCCCTGGAAGGTGATCTCACCGGCAAGCGCATCGCGCTGTTCGGCTCTTACGGCTGGGGCGACGGCCAGTGGATGCGTGACTGGTGCAAGCGCTGCGACAGCGCCAACCTCTATGAAGAGGAGGGCCTGGTTGCCAACGAAATGCCGGATGACGCGGGTCAGGAGGCCTGCCGCGAGCTGGGCCGGGGGCTTGCCAAGTGGTAATACGCCGCGCCCTCTGAAAAAAGATACATAGTTTCTGTTTACCTTCTATTTTCCCCGGATGCTGCCCCCGTGCGGTTCAGGTTGACCGCGCGGGGGCGGCTCCGTTTTTGGGGGCGGCTTTGGCTGCGCGTTGCTTTTCTGCAAAAAACAGACTTGTAAATCTGCACAAAGGAAAGGGGACAGGCCTTTTTGAATCCGTATAAGTTAGCGAAACTAACTTAAAGCCGCCGGATGCATGAAAAAGGGGTTGACAAGGACGGTTAGGGGTAGTAAACTCTAGCTGTAAGAGAGGTAAGTTGTGACTTACCTTTGTATTTGGAGTTGCGGTTAGCAATCGCTAATCCTTGAGAGGGGGGAGAGCCTATGATGCCGCTGACGATGGCGAGAACAGGGGAGACTGTGACAATTCGTAAGATTTCCGGCAAAGACGAGGTGCGCCAGCACCTGGCGGAGCTGGGCTTTGTGGTGGATGAGGATATCACGGTGGTCAGCGAGATTGCCGGAAATCTGATTCTTCAGGTGAAAGACAGCCGCATTGCTCTGGACAAAACAATGGCCAATCGCATTATGATTTGAGGAGGAGGAGAGACATGAGGACACTGAGAGAAGTAAAGGTGGGCGAAAACGCCACCGTGGTAAAGCTCCACGGCGAGGGCGCCACCAAGCGGCGGATTATGGACATGGGCATCACCA
>JAEWML010000143.1 GCA_023393155.1 Bacillota bacterium | reverse complement strand
GGTCAGGACCATGAGGCTCACGCCAATCAGCAGTCCGGGAATCACACCCGCCATAAACAGCGAAGCAATGGAGGTGTTGGTCAAAGAGCAATAGATGATCATCGTCATGCTGGGAGGGATAATCGGGCCAAGAGAACCGGCGCAGGCCTGAATCACGGCCGCCATTCCGCCGGGATATCCCTTCTTTTTCATACCGGGAATCATCATGCTCCCCACCGCCGCGGTATCCGCCGCCGCGGAGCCGGAAATCCCGGCGAAGATCACGCTGGTCAGAATGTCCACCAGGCCCAGGCCGCCGGTGATATGGCCGATCAGCGAGGAGGACAGGTTCACCAGCCGCTTGGACAGGCCGCCCTGCTCCATCAGCTCTCCGGAAAGCATGAAGAAGGGGATCGCCATCAGGCTGAACGAGTCGACGCCGGTGAAGAGCTTGTGTCCCACCAGCACGGGGTCCACCGCGCCGCTCACAAAGAGGGCGATGGCGGATCCCAGTCCCATGGAAAACGCGATGGGCACTCCCAGAAGCAGCAGGAGGAAGAACAAACCGAATGCAACTGTAAACATCGCTTATTTCTCCTCTCCTTCCACGGCTTCAGAAGACGCGTTCGCTTCCTTCATTTTTCTGAGATAAAAGCTAATCTGCTCAAAAAGCATCAGCAGGCCGCCCAGCGGAATCGCCAGCATCACCACGCCCATGTTCAGCTTCATAACGGACGAGTTCTGCACGCGGTTGACCCACGCCAAGTTGCTCCCCAGCACCGTGGCCATGGCCAGAAAGGCGCAGGAAATCAGGTTCACAAGAGTAAACACAATCCTCCAGACGGGCTTGGGCAGCGCATCCAGAATTACGTCAAAGGTGATATTCATCCCATTCCGAATGGTAATGGTGCCACCCAAATAGATCAGCCACACAAACGTGTAACGGGACAGCTCATCCGCATACGGAAAACTGAAGCCGACCTGACGGAAGATAACTTGGATGAACACGACGACTGCCAGGATGGTGAACAGAGCCGTCACCAATACGTTGGTAAGCTTTCTCGTTGCGTTCAGCATGATTACTCAGCAGCCTCCATAATTGCGCTATATACATCCTGCAGGTTGTTGTCGGCGACGAACTTCTGGATGAAGGGAGCGCAGGCCTCCTCGAAGGGAGCGCGGTCGATGTCGGTGATCTTGACGCCGTCGGCCTCCAACTCTGCATACTTCTCCTCAAACAGCTTGTCGGTGTACTCATAGAAATAGGCCAGAGCCTCGGTGCTTGCGTCCGCAAACGCCTGCTTCTGGGAATCGGTCAGCGTCTCATAGACCCTCTCGCTCATGTTCAGAGCGGTGAACGTCATGACATGCTGGGTCTGCACATAGTTTTTGGCGACCTCGTAGAACTTTTGCAGAACCATATACTCGGCGTGGCCCTCCAGTCCGTCGGCGACGCCGGTCTGAACTGCGGTGTAAGCCTCGCCGGAGGGAATTACGATGGGGTTGGCGCCGATGGCCTCAAAGGCGGCGATGGTCATGGGCGCCTCAGGGGTGCGCATCTTCATGCCCTTGAAATCTTCAAAGGAGTCCACGTCCATATCCTTCACAAGGGCGTTGCGGAAGTTCAGGCACTCCACAAGAACGGGGCGGATGCCGGCGGAACTCACCAAGCGGTCCTTGATGGGGTTAATGATGTCGGAAGAGGCCACTTTGATAGCGTGCTCGCGGCTCTTGAACATGTAGGGCATGTCCAGCACGCCGCAAGCGGGGTCATAGTTGGCCCACAGGGCGGTGTCGGACATGGCCAGGTCCAGCGTGCCCAGCTTCAGGGCCTCCAACGCGTCCTTCTGGCCGTACAACTGTCCATTGGGATAGATGTCGATCTCGATCTCGCCGTTGGTCTTCTCTTTGACCAACTCGGCAAACTTGTTGAACAGGACGTCGTTGCTGTCGCCCTCCGTCACGTGGTGGGACAGCTTCAGAACGCGGGGCTCAACAGCGCCGCCGGCGCTTCCGGAAGCGGACCCGGCGGGGGACTTCTGGCCGCAGCCGGCCAGAACAGAGGCCAGCATCAGAGCGCACATGGCTCCGCTCAGGGCGCGGGACAAATTCTTGTTCATATTCAATTTCCTCCTCTATAATTTTGCGTGATACTGTTACGTTTTTTACCGAAACTGTTAAAAATTTTAACATAAAGGAACATCAATATCTCTAGACTGCATCACAGGATTTCAGCACATATTTGACGTGTTTACGGCACCTAAACAAAATTAGCCAGCACAATTTTGACTTGAATTGTGTAAAAGTCAAAATTGTGCTGGTCCATATCTCTGGCCGCCGCGTCAGCTCTCCTGTCTGGAGGCCTGCGAGCGGCGGTATTCCTTCGGCCCCATTTTGTTGCACTTTTTAAAAACCCGGCTGAAATAATTCTGGTCGTTGTAGCCGACTGCCAGGCCAATTTCCCCGATGGATAAATTGGTGTCCGTTATAAGCGCGGCGGCCTTTGCCATCCGCTTTCCCGTGAGATAATCCGTGAAGCACAGGCCCGTCTCATCCTTGAACAGGCGGCTCAGATAGAAGGGGTTGAAGCCGTATTCCTTCGCAAGATCGTTGATGCTCCAGGGCAGTTCCGCATGTTCTTCCAGCCGGGCGCAGATCCGCCGCACCACATAGTGCTTTTTCTGGGGGGCGCCGGAGGACATTTTCTCCATAATCTCCCGCAGATAAGCGGAGCTGAAGTGGATGATATCCTGAATATCGCCCGTCACAAAAATATCCACCATTTTCAGGCCGATATCCTCTTCCCGCACTTGAGCGCTCTTGCGGACCACCGTCAAAACCTCAATGTCCTTCAGCATTAAATCGTCAATTTCATGCCGCTCTCCGTAGCGCAGCAGATATTGGCCGAACATCCGGATTGCCTCCTCGGCCTCGCCGTTTCTGACGTGGGCGACCACCTTGTCCTCAATCGGCTCTTCTTCATAGCTGCTTGCGCTTTTCAGGCTGTTGAGATGCGCCACGGCGCAGCGGTACGACCAGCTGGGATTGTCGTAGACGGATACCGTGTCGCCAACGGTGATATCGGTCTTTTCGCACAAATCCAGATTCAGCTTCATCTTCAGCTCCACCGTGACGCTGAGCTCGTTGTACCCCAGCGTGTCCTGACCGGTAAAGCAGAAAATCGCCGTCCGATCCCGCATATGGCTCACAGCGTAGGGAATACCGCTTTCGTTCATGGCGGACTCGATCTCGTCCTGAAAGCTGGCCGTCTTCATCTGTTCGGAAGCGCTGGTGTCGATCAGGATACAGAACACCCGGTTTTCCCGGATGTTCAGCAGGTCCTTATAGGCGTCGATCTTCTTCCGGTCCGCGTTGAGCATGATGCAGTCTCCCAGCTCCCGGAGAAAGACCGATTGGGATTTCTGTTCCATCTGGCGGGCGCTCTTTTCATCCCGCGCCCAATCCAGGAAGCGCTGCACCGCCTCGTAAAACTCCTTGCGGATCGGCGGTTTGAGGATAAAATCATTGGCCTGATAGAGGATTGCCTCCTTGGCATATTCAAAATAATTGAACGCCGTCAGGATCATGATATACACCTTGAAGTCCCGTGCGCGGATGTCCCTGACCAGCTTCAGGCCGCTGTCTCCCGGCATATGGATGTCCACCATCAGCAAGTCCGCCTGCCAGGTCTCCATGATCGCCTTTGCCTCCGCCGCGTCTTTCGCCTCCGAAATCTCAAACAGGTCCCCGTACTGGCGGCGCAGCAGAATATGTGCGATGCTACGATCCTTCTCCTCGTCGTCCACAATCAGGATCCGAAACTTTTCATGATTCATGTTTCTCCCCCACCCATCGGATACCGCAGCGTTACCACGTTGATTTTCCCGTCCGCCACCGCGCAGTCCATCAGGCCTTCCCTGTCATAAAAATACCGCAGGCGATCCCGCACGTTGCCCAGACCAATTCCCGTCGTCTTCCTGCCGTGCGGCACGCTCTGTCCACTGTAAAAGGTCTGTATCTGCGCCTGTGAAATCACGCCGCCGTTGTTTTCCACCGTCACCACGGCGCAGTTCTCCTCCGCATCCAGCTTGCAGGCGACCTTCAGCCAGCCGCCGGACTCCATATTTTCGCAGCCGTGAATCACCGCGTTTTCCACAATGGGCTGCACCGTCATGCCGGGAACCGGCACATCAGGGATTGTGTCGTCCATTTCCACGGAAAAGGAGATTCGCTCTCCAAACCGCTGGTTCTGCAAGAAGAGATAGGTCTGCACCATTTTCATCTCGTCTTGCAGGGTGACGTCCGTTTTCATTGACTGAAGGCTGTATCGAAGCATATAAGAAATGGACTCCACAATGTCCAGCGTTTTATCCGCGCCCTCCACCAGCGCCATCGCCGTGGCCGCCCCCAGCACATTGAAAAGAAAATGCGGGTTCACCTGAGATTGCAGAGCCAGAAACTGCGTTTCCTTCAGCAGCCGCTCCGCGTTCATCTTCTCCTCGCGGGTTGTGATCAGGCGGCTCAAATCCCGCTTCATCCCGTTCACCGCAGAGGCCAGATAGTCAAACTCTTCGCTGGCGGCAATCTCAATATCCGGGCCCTGAAAATTGCCCTTGGAAATCTCCCGCACGCCGCCCACCAACTGCCTGATCGGCGCGTAAATCCGCGCGTGGAGATCCACGGAGAAGGCAATCGCCGCCAGTAGCATCAGCACCAGAATCACACCGGCAAGCCTTGTCAGCGACCTGATGTCCCGATTCAACTGCGGATAGACCGCCGCGGCGTGGTTGACCTCCAGATTCTGCACCCGGTCCAGCAAATAAAGCACATTGTCACAGCGCTCGTCCACCTGCGCGAAGGGGCTGTTTCCGCTCAGGCCGCTGCGAATCCGCAGCACCTGGGTATCCGTTTCCACCAGTAGCTGGCGGATGCTCCGAATTGCCAGCAGGCTGGGCGGTTCTCTGGAGATATCCTCCACCACGTTCAGCGTCCGATCCAGCTCCGCCCACTCGGTCCGAAACCGGGTATAGTCCCGCTCATTCCGAGCCTCTGCGTATTTTTTTGCCGATAGCTTGAGCTGCCTGATCAGCTCCTTGCTCCTGTCGATGGAAACAATATTTTGCAGCATCTCGTCATATTGCCGATCCGCCATGTGGGACTGGAACAGAATCATTCCGCCGAAGACCATGGTAACCAGAATGAAGCACAGGCTGAAGCTCATGATCATCCGCTTGACGCTGTTCTTCTCCCCCAATATCCGATTCAGCATCTAGTCGCCCAACACCTTTACAACCAGCTTTTCCCGCCCGCCGTCATACTGAACGCCAAACGCCGCCTCTCCCCGCCGCGCACCTTTATTCAGCGCTCCAAAGGCCGCGTCAAACTCTGAAAAACGCTCCACGCTTTTCGCCGGCAGGTTGTCCGACACAGCCGGAAAACGGCAGCTTTTGATCTCTCCCCCCGCGATCAGAACGCTCACCGCCCGCTCCAGATTCTCCAGCTCCTCCGCCAGGTTGCCCTTGCTGTTATTCTTGGCAAAGTAACGCACCATATGTACCAGATTTTCGATGCCGGCCTCCTGGCTCACCGTATCACCCAGCAGAATCTCCCGGTGCAGCAGCTTCAGCGCTTTCAGGGTAATTTCGTTGTCATACTCACTTTTCATTTCCCGTAAGCATCCTTTCCAGGTTGTCCGCCGATACCAGGGCAATGCCGGAATCCGCGCTGGCGGGCATAATGGAACCCTTCCGCAGTTCCACCAGATACCGCACCGCCAGTGACGCCGAGTACGCTTCGTTCTGCTGGACAAGGCCGTCCAGCGTCCCGCTGCGCAGGTGCTCGGCGCACTCCTGCACATCGCCGTATCCCACGGCGTAGATTCTCCGCAGGTCGGCCTCGCTTGTCAGGCAGGCCGCAATCACGTTGGTCACGTCCTCATCGTAGGAAAACACTGCGTCGGGGCGCTGTGTCTCCAGCAGATTGCAAACCTCGGTATGCAGGCTGGAGGAGGAGGACTGCTTTTCATCCATCACCGTCACGTCCGCGACCCGATATCCCTCAAAAGGCGCGTTTACCAGATTGGCGGCTTTGGTCTTCAGCTCCTCCCCCGCCCCGGGCGTCGTAATTTCCGAGGGTTCCAGCACCGCCGCCTCCATATACAGCCGGCCGCCGCTGTTCAGCCGGTCCACCACCAGAACTCTGCCCGTACCCTCCGTGGCGCTGATACAACTCAGCACCGCCATTCGCTCTGAATTGACGGCGGAGCCGATAAAGGTGTTAAACGGGCCGCTGTCCAGCCGCCGGGAGATCACCACCACCGGGATTTCCCTGCTCCTGCACGCGGCGAGCACCAAATCATACCCGTTTTTCTCCATGGGGTACAGAAGCACGCCGTCCACGCTGCTGTCCACCGCGATCTGAATGACCCGCAACTGCTCCTCTTTTGTGGAAGTCTCGTAAATTTCCACGAACGCGCCGTAGCGGTCGCCCGCCGCCTCGGCTTCCCGGCGGATGCCGTCAACATCCACATTGCCGGAATTCGGAATAACTGCCACAATCCTCCGCTTGTCTCCGGACAGCGCCGCGTCAGTGTCTGCTTGGAAATACCGGTATGTAGACGTGATCAGAGAGGCCGCGTAAAGCGCGCAAATCAGCAGCAGGCTTAAAATGATCCGTTGGCTTCCCTTTATCATGGCTCTCCCCCTTCCCCCGCGCGTGCAGCCGTTTAAAGCCCCTCATCGCCGGAAATCTCTTTTACCAGATCGTCCACATACGCCTCATTGGCATAATCCAGCTCGCCGTTGTAGCACTCCAGCAGATCCGATTCCACTTGACTGCGGACCTGTTTCTTCGAGATGGCGGACTTCAGCAGCCACATCATCATCTTCTCCTTTCCGTTCAGTTTCTTGAATTGAACAGCCCCCAGAAAATGATAGGCGCGGATTCCCTCCCGCTCCGCCGGGCTCAGGTTTCGCTCCAGCATGGAGCAAAAGGCGGCTTCGTCTCCCGGCATCGTCAGCCCCACGGTGAACAGAATCAACCCGCGCTGTTTCAGCTCGTCCAAATGCTTTTTTAAAAACCGAATTCCCTGAATCACGCCGCCGTAAATGGCGCCGCCATACACAACGGTATCATAGCGCCGCAGCATTTTGGACGTCACCTGATGTACCGGGCGCAAGTCGGCTCCGGTCTTCCCGGCAATCCATTCGGCGTAGCGCTCCGTCGTCCCGTATTTTCCCGCGTAAATAATCAAAGTCAAGGCCGTTCCTCCCTTTCAGCGGCATCCCGTAAAATTGCCGATAGCGCACACGCGGAGCAGGCGCTTTCCGGCGCGGCGCGTTTCCAGTCAAACTGCTGTTTTTTTTGCGGCAAGCATACCGGGGGCATCCCCCTTGCCAAGCTTCCCCCGGCGGGCCCAATCCGCCGTGCCCGCATTTTCACCGCATCGCCGCCGTAAATCAGAAGGAGCGCATGAGTTCCTCATACCGCCGTCGAAGGGGAAGCGGAGTCGTTTTATACTCTAATGAGCCAGCGTCCTTTTGTCAAGCGTCCGCGGCGGATTCTGCGATTTGCACCGTGAGGCGGCCGCACCCCCCGGACGAGCGGCGCAAAATCGCGGAGAACGGGACCTCCTCCGCCAAAATGTATCCGCCGGGTCAAAAGGGCGCGCATCCCGCAGCCGGCGCAGCCTTTTCCCGGACCAAACATCCGGCGGCGGGGAAATCCCCCGGAATTGTGCCGGTTGCTCTTGTGCTTTTCCTGAAAATCGTATATAATAATCAACTGACTATGCGAAACGGCACATTTTCGGTCGGGGTTCCCCCGGGAGACCGGCCTATGGAAAGGAAGAATGCGCTTATGATCCAACTGAATTCCGAACAGGGCGCCGTCACCATCAGCAGCGCCGTGTTTTCCAACATTACCGGCATTGCCGCCACCAACTGCTTCGGCGTGAAGGGCATGGCCTATCGCTCCATGACGGACGGTCTGGTCCATCTTCTGCGGCGGGAGGCCATGAGCAAGGGCGTCAGCGTCACCGCCAATGACGACGGCACCGTCTCCATCGAGCTTCATATCATTGTTGAAAACGGCGTGAATCTTCCCGCGGTGTGCAGCTCCATTATGAACGAGGTGCGCTATATGGTCACCAAAAATACCGGCGTGGAGGTCAAGGCGGTCGATGTGTGCGTCGACTCCATGACTCTGTGACCGAGGGAGGGCTCAAAACAGATGAACAAACAAATCAGCGGCGCGCTTTTTAAGCGGATGGTGCTGCACGGAGCGGCCGCCGTGTCGGCCCAGAAGCAAGCGATTAACGATTTGAATGTGTTTCCCGTCCCGGACGGGGACACCGGAACCAATATGAGTATGACCATTGCCGCCGCCGTGGACGAGCTGCGCCGGTGCGACCCGGAAAGCGTTGACCGGGCCGCCTCCGTCACCGCCTCCGCCCTGCTGCGGGGCGCCCGGGGAAACTCCGGCGTGATTCTCTCTCTTTTGTTCCGAGGAATCTCCAAGGGACTCAAGGGCCGTGAAAACGCCGACGCGGCTACATTCGCCGCCGCCATGCAGGAGGGCGTTTCCGCCGCCTATAAAGCGGTGATGAAGCCCGCGGAGGGCACGGTGCTCACCGTTTCCCGGCTCACCGCCAAGCGGGCGGTGGACGCGGCGGCGGCGGGGCTGGACCTTGAAGCCGTGCTGGATTCCGCCATCCGCGTGGGTTATGAGACGCTGGCGCAGACCACCGATATGAACCCGGTTTTGAAAAAAGCCGGCGTGGTGGACGCGGGCGGCAAGGGCTTCCTCCTCATTCTGGACGGAATGCTTGCAGAGCTGCGGGGCGAGCCTATGCCGGAGCTGTCCGACGCCGGTGCGCCGGAGAAGGAGAAGGCGGATTTCGGCGGCCTTTCCTCCGATGAAATCACCTTCGCCTTTGACACGGTGTATATCGTGCGCAAGGCTTCGGCGAATCTCTCCCTGGACCCCCTGCGCGCTTATCTGAACAGCATCGGCGACAGTCTGGTGATCGGCGAGGACGACGAGGCCTTCAAGGTCCATGTCCACACCAACATTCCCGGCGCGGCGCTGACGGAGTCTCAGAAGTACGGCACGCTGGAGCTGGCCAAAATCGAAAATATGCGCACCCAGGCAGACGCGCTGGCCGCCGGACGGCAGGCCCAGAGCACCGACGATCTCGACGCGGTGGAAGCGGAGCTTGAAG
>JAEWML010000141.1 GCA_023393155.1 Bacillota bacterium | reverse complement strand
CATATCGTGTCCTCCTTTTACGGGTGCTTTTCACTGCTTCATCAATCAACCTTGAACTGCCTTAATATGATACACCAGTACGGAAAATATTACAAGTGCGGCGCCCCACAATTCTTTTCCGCAAGGGGGTTCTCCGGAATTTTTGGTCATATTTCACAGAAGCGGCCCGGCAGGCGTCGGCCCCGCCGAACGCTTTCTGTGCAGGAAGACATAGGGCGCGGCATGAAGCAACCCTCAAAAACGGCGTGGCAGCGCCCTGTGTCAGACCTTCCCGCCGTCTCACAGCCGCTTTGCAAGATACTCCTTCCGCGTAAGCGGGGGCACCAGCCGTCCCCCCGTGGCCCAGAGAATGTGGGACGCGTTCTCCAGCTTTCCGGTAAGTCCGTGGGCCTCCAGATAGCTCTGCGCCGCCGGAAACTGGGCAAGGCCCCGATAGCCCGCAAAGGCCGCGCAGGCAGACGGCTCGATGAAGATCTTCTCCGCCGCGTGGAGCGCCCGCAAATCGTCGTACAACCGCCCGTCCGCCACGGTGAACTCCCCGGAAAGGGTGTGCTCCATCACGTCGCACACCAGCTTCGACGGGCGGGCCACCGCCAGTCCGTCCGCCTCCGTCACGCCGGTGAGGCCCGCATCCTGCACGCACACGCCGTCCTTCTCCCCCGTTGCAAGCCCCAGCAGCATGCAGGGACACTGAACCGGCTCCGCGAAAAACACATGAACGTTGTCTCCATACAGCAGCTTCAGTCCGTAGGCCACGCCCCCCGGCGCGCCGCCCACGCCGCAGGGAACGTTGACAAACAGGGGATGCTCTCCATCCACCGCCACGCCCTGCGCGGCAAGCTGCTCTGCAAGCCTCCGGGCGGCCACGGCATAGCCGAGAAACAAATTTTTGGAGTGTTCGTCGTCCACAAAATAGCTCATAGGGTCCGCGTCGGACAGGGCGCGGCCCTGCTCCACGGCTTTGCCGTAGTCCCCGTCATACTCCCGCACGTCCACGCCCTTTTGCCGCAGCAAGTCCTTTTTCCACTGCCGCGCGTCGGCGGACATGTGCACCACCGCCCGATAGCCCAGCGCGGCGGCCATGATGCCGATGGAAAGTCCCAGATTTCCCGTGGAGCCCACCTGCACCGTGTAGTTTGCGAAAAAGCCCCGCTGCCGGGCAAGGTCCGCGTAATCTCCGTCCGGGCGAAGCAGCCCTGCCTCCAAAGCCAGCTCCTCCGTGTGCTTGAGCACCTCGTAAATCCCGCCCCGTGCCTTGACGGAGCCTGCCACCGCCAGCTCGCTGTCCAGCTTCAAAAACAGCCGTCCGGCAGGGACCCGCTCCCGCCAGCTCAGCTTCTCCCGCAAAGCGGGCAGTTCCCGCAGGGGCGACTCAATCCGCCCGCAGTCCGCCTCCGTCTCCGGAAACAGGCGGCGCAGCAGCGGCGCGAAGCGGTCCAGCCTGTCCGCCGCGTCGTCCACCTCGCCCGGCTTCACAGGCAAACCGCCCGCCACGGCGGCAAAGGGCCTCTTTTCCGGGTTAATCCAACAGGTTTCCGCCGCTGCCAGCACATCCCGCAGTGCCGGGTCCTCTCTCCACGCGGCGTTCATACGGCTCCCTCCCCGCGCAGACAGCGCCGCGTCCGCTCAATTGCCTTCTTCATCCGTCGCCCTCCTGTATGAAATTTGTTGTTTCCTTCCGCTCCGCGCAGCCCCCGAATATTCTTCGGGCGGCGCACCGCTCCTCCGAAAGCCTCTTAACCGTTATTATAGCATACCCCGTTTTCCAAGGGAAGCGGGGGCGAAAATGATTTTCACAAAAAGGCCCCCGCGCCACAGGCGCGAGGGCCTTTCGATCCCTCAATATTTTCCCGCAAAAGAGGAGGACGGGGCGCTCGCGTAAGGCTCCGCCGGGGGTTCCTCCCGGCTCTGGGCAGCCGGGGCGGGGACAAACTGCTCGTCTTTCAGCTTGAACTGGCCCACCAGCTCCCGCAGCGTCTGCGCCTGGGCAGACATCTCCTCACTGGAGGCCGCGCTCTCTTCGCTGGTGGCGGAGTTGTTTTGCACAACGCCGGAAATCTGGTCGATTCCCTGCGAGATTTGGGCAATAGCGGCAGTCTGCTGCTGGGCGGCGTCCGCAATTTTTTCCACCATCTCCGCCGTGGCCCGGGAGCTAACGGCCGCCGCGTCCAGATTTGTGGCTGTGGTGTCCGCAATACCGGTGCCCTTGGCAACAGACTGCACCGCGGCCTCAATCAGCGCGGCAGTGTCCTTGGAGGCGGCGGCGGATTTCCCGGCGAGGTTGCGCACCTCGTCCGCCACCACCGCGAAGCCCTTGCCCGCCTCTCCGGCTCTTGCTGCTTCCACGGCCGCGTTCAACGCCAGAATGTTCGTCTGGAACGCAATGTCCTCGATGGTTTTGATAATGCGGCCAATCTGCTTGGAGTTTTCGCTGATTTCGTCCATGGCGGATACCATGTCCTTCATCTGCCGGTCGCACTCCTGCATCATCGTCCCCGTCTCGTCCACCTTGCGGCGGGCCTCCTCCGCGTTCCTGGAGGTGTCTCCGATATGGGCCGAAACCTCTGTCACGGTGGCCGCCAGCTCCTCCACGGAGGACGCCTGCTCGGTGGCCCCCTGGCTCAGCGCCTGGGCGCCCGCAGCCACCTGCTCGCTGCCAAGAGCCACCTGGTCGGCGGACAGGCCGATCTGGCGCATGGTTCCGTTCATGCGCGAAACCATGTCCCCAAAGGAGGTCAGCATCGCCGAAAAATCGCCCCGATATAGCTCGGTATTGGTGCTGGAAACCGTCAGGTCACCGTGGGCAACGCCGCTCAGTCCCTGCTCAAAATCCCCGATAATGCTTGAAATGGTGTGGGTGATAGAAGCCGTGGCCTCCGCCAGACGCTTTGTCTCGTTCCGGCTGCGGACCTCCGGCACCGGCGACGCCAAATCGCCCTGGGCCAGCAGCTCCAGCCGCTGGGTGCATTTTGCCACGGGGTCGCCAATCCGCTTGGACACCCGCAGGGCAACCACCACAGCCCCCACAATCGTCAGCACGATCAGCACCATGGTAATGAAAATCGCCCGGAAGGTGGAGCCCATAAAATCATTCACAGGCGCGTTGATGGCAAGGCTCCAACCGTCAGTGTCTCCGATGGGCGCGTAAGACAGGAACTTGGTCACGCCGCCGTAGGTATACTGCCCAAAGCCGGCCTCGCCCGTTGTCATCTTCGTCTCCAGTTCAGCCAGCGCCGCAAGGGAGGCGTCCGTCTTGGCATCCTCAATGGTGTTTTCCTCATTGATAACATTGTCCATGTTCCGGTGGGCAATGGTGGT
>JAEWML010000116.1 GCA_023393155.1 Bacillota bacterium | reverse complement strand
GTCCACCACGGCCACTGTGCACGACAAAAAATCCACATCGGCATTCTTCTGCTGAACCCAGCAGTAGTTGGCGGTAAAAAACGTGTCGGTGTCGCTGACGCCGTTTTCCGCCGCATGGAGAAGATCGTTGGAATAGCCGGGAAAAATCAGCGGCTCCCCTTGCGTGCCGGGCGTTAATGCATTGCGGGAAACCGCCTCGTAATTAACGCCCAGCTTTTCGCACAGCAGCTCCGCCAGCGCGGGAAAAAAGCCCTTATATACGCCGTCCTCCAGCCGGGAGAGATAGCCCTCGTCTTCGGAAAAGGCAAAGCGGAGACTGCCGACCTCTGCCACGTATTCCTCCTCCGCGCGGGTCAGCGGCACGCAGACGCGCTCCGGAAACCATTTTTTATAAAGGCCGGACAGAAAAAGCGGCTCGTTCATTTCCAGCCGTCCAATAGCGCTGTCCAGAAGGGAGAGTGCGGGGTCGTCCTGCCGCATGCGAATGTGGTTGGTGGTGTTGTCGAACCGGGCCAGAATTTTCATGTCGTCCATCAGGTCCATCACATTGGAAATCACCGCGTCCGCCATGCCCGAATCCAGCATGGCGCGGGCCTCGCTATAGTCGTCGCAGACCACAAGCCGATTCTTATCGATTCCAAATTCAGAAAGCCGGGAGGCAATCACATCGCGGCTCAGCAGATCGTTCGAAACCGCCACCCGCAGGTCGCCAAAGGCGTCATAATCGCAGTAGTACAGACCCTGATTGGAACTCAGAGTCATCAGCGCGTGATAAGTGTTTAAAATCGCGCGGGAGCTCATCCCGGGGGTGGGAGCGGGAGTGGGAATCAGGGGCATGGACACCGGCATCCGGATATCGGCCTTTCCCTCCGCCAGCATGTCCCGGGTGCTCTCCCAGCTATCCGCCGCCACATAGGTAAAGCTCACCCCGGCGTACTGGGACAGCTTGTCCAAAAGCTCCACACCGTAGCCCGTTTCATTCCCGCAGGCATCGTATTCAAAAAAACCGTCCAGAGGATAAAACGCCACCTTCAGCACGGGAAGGCCGATCCCCGGGGCTTCCGCGGCAAGACATGGAAGGGACCATCCCGCACTCAGAAAAAGCGCGCAAAGGGCAACCAGCGCCCCGCGAAGGAAACGGTTCTTCATACCCTCACTGCCTTTCAATCCGGTTGCGTCAAATATGCTCGACTGCGTCAGAATTTGTCAAATTTTACATTATTTTATCATACGCCGTCGGCAGAAGCAATATGTTTGAAAGATTCGGCCCCATCCGACCCAAAACGCGAAAAGCCGCCCGCCAAAGCCTGCAAGCAGGCCCGGCGGGCAGCAAACGCTTATATAAGGAAGGCAGAAAAGCTTATTTGCACAGCGCGGCGGTATCCCGGGCGATCATCAGCTCCTCGTCCGTGGGGATCAGCAGAACCTTTACCCGGGAGTCGGCGGCGGAGATCACCCGCTCCTTGCCACGGCACTTGTTGGCCTCAGGGTCCATCTTCACGCCCATGAATTCCAGGCCGGAGGCGATTTCCTCCCGCTGCTCGGGGGAGTTTTCGCCCACGCCGGCGGTGAACACGATGGCGTCCACCCCGCCCATGGCGGCGGCGTATGCGCCGATGAGCTTTTTCACGCCGTAATTGAACATGTCGATGGCAAGGGCCGCCTGCTCGTTGCCCTTTTCCATGGCCTCCTCCAAATCGCGGAAGTCGGAGGACACGCCGGACACGCCCATCACGCCGGACTTCTTGTTAAGGATGTCCAGCATTTCGTCGATGCCCAGCTTGTACTTGTTCATCAGGTACTGGAGGATGCCCGCGTCAATGTCGCCGACCCGGGTGCCCATGGGCAGGCCCGCCACGGGAGTGAAGCCCATGGAGGTATCCACGCTCTTCCCACCGTCCACGGCGGTGACGGAGGAGCCGTTGCCAAGATGGCAGGTGATGATTTTCAGCTCGCCGGCGGGTTTGCCCAGCATTTCCGCGGCACGGGCGGCCACATACATGTGGGAGGTGCCGTGGAACCCGTACCGCCGGACCTTGTCCGTTTTGTAATAGTCGTAGGGCAGGGCATAGGTGAACGCCTTGGCGGGCATGGTCTGGTGGAAGGCGGTATCGAACACGGCGGCCATGGGCACGCCGGGCATGGCCTTTTCGCAGGCACGGATGCCGGTGATGTTGGCGGGATTGTGGAGAGGGGCCAGAGGGATGCAGTCCTCCACGGCTTTCATGACCTCCTCGGTGATCATCACGGACTTGTTGAACGCCTCGCCGCCGTGAACCACGCGATGGCCCACCGCCTGAATCTCCTGCATGGAGCCGATGACGCCGTTTTTCTCGTCCACCAGCGCGCCCAGCACGGCCGCAATGGCCTCGGAATGGGTGGGCATGGCCACGTCCACGGCCTTCAGGGTTTCCTTGCCCTCAATCTGGGGCTTATAGGTGAATTTTCCGTCGAGTCCGATACGCTCGCAAATGCCCTTGGCCAGAACCACACCGGTATCCGGGTCCATCAGCTGGTATTTCAGGGAAGAACTTCCTGCATTAATCACGAGAACATTCATGGTAACTCCTCTTTCCGCGGGCGGCCCTTGCAGACAGCCCTAAAATCATGTAAAATAGGTTTGCCCTTTTTCATAAAATGGCACACTACCTCTTTAGTATAACAAAAAAATCTCAGGATTCAACTGCCAATTTAACCGAATTGTCACTTATTTGTAACGGGTTCGAGGTGAAATCTGTGGAAACCGCTGGTATTATTGTAGAGTATAATCCGGTTCATTCTGGGCATGTCTGGCAGATTGACCAGACCCGGCGGGCGCTGGGGGAGGATACGGCGATTGTTTGCTGCATGAGCGGCTGCTGGGTGCAGAGCGCGGCGCCTGCCATTGCCGACAAATGGCTGCGGGCGCGGCTGGCGGTGCTGGGCGGGGCGGATCTGGTTTTGGAGCTGCCCACCATGTGGGCGGTATCCTCGGCGGAGACGTTTGCCATGAGCGGCGTGAGTTTGCTGGAGGCCACGGGCGTGGTGAATCACCTGTCCTTCGGCAGCGAATGCGGGGAGATTGAGAACCTGCAAGCCGTGGCGAACTGCCTGAATTCCACAGAGTATGGGGCGGAGCTTCGCCGATTTCTGGACCAGGGACTGCCTTTTGCCGCGTGCCGTCAGGCGGCGGTGACGGAGCTGGCGGGACCGGAATTGGGAGCGCTGCTGGCAACGCCCAATAACAATCTGGGGATAGAATATCTGCGGGCGGTTCTCCGCCTGGGTGCGGACCTGCGGCCTATGACCGTGCGGCGGGAGGGCGCGGGCTATCACGACGCCGCCGCCCCGCAGGGCAGCCGGTTCATTTCCGCCACGCAGGCCCGCCGATGGATGGCCGGGGGCGAATGGGAAAAGGCCGCGTGCTATCTGATTCCGGGGGAGCGGGAGCTTTTGCAAAGCGCGGAGCTGGCGCTGCCGCCGCTTTCCGCGTTGGCGGAGCGGGCGTTTTTGGCCCGCCTGAGGACCATGACGGCGGCAGATTGGGCGGAGCTTCCCGACAGCGCCCCGGACGAGGGGCTTCCCGACCGTTTGGCCCGGGCAGGGCGGCAGGCCCTGTCTCTGAAGGAATTTTACGAGCTTGCAAAGACGAAGCGCTATCCCCATGCCCGGCTGCGGCGGCTGGCCCTGTGGGCGTTTTTGGGCCTGCGGGCGCAGGACCGGCAAAAGACCCCGCCCTATCTGCGGGTGCTGGCGGCGGGGGAACGAGGGCGGGGTTTGCTGCGTAAGATGAGAGAAACCGCCGTTTTACCGGTTTTGACGAAACCGGCCCATGCGCGGCAGCTGGAGGAAGCCTGCCGCCGGAGCCTTGAACTGGAGGCCCGCTGTACCGATCTGTACGGGCTGTGTCTGCCCCGTATCCCTCCCGGCGGACGGGAGTGGAGAGAGGGACCGGCCATCCTCTGAAAAGGAGATTTTCTATGCGAAAACAAATTTTGTCCGCGCTGGGGCTGACTCTGGCGCTTCTGGCGGGCTGTGCCAACGCGGCCCCGGGCGGCGCGGCATCCGCACCGGGGAACGAGTCCCTTGGCGCCATGGGGGCAACCAGCGTACTGTCCTCCGCGTCGGAGACGCTGGACTTTGCGCTGGAGAGCGAAAGGAAAAGCGACACGCGCGTCGCGGAAGACGGCACCACGCTGGCCTCATACAGCTATGAGCTTCCTGTGCTCCGGGTGATGACGGAGGACGGCCAAATTCTGGACTCTGCCGCCACGGCGGCGGAGAAGGCGGCGCTGGACGTAGCCGCCGCGTTCAACAGCAATTTTGCAGACTGGCTGGAGAGCACGGATTTTTCCAGCGTGCTTGACTGGGCGGAGGAGGATTATGCTCGCCGGGTGAAAAGCAAAGCCGACTGGTACAACAATTATGAGGAGGAGTTCACCTATACCTCCTGGCGGACGGACCGGCTGATCAGCATTGGCGGGGCATATTACAGCTATACCGGCGGCGCCCACCCCAATTCCGTTTTCTTAGGCTGGAACTTTGATTTGCAGACCGGCCGTTTTCTTCACCCGGCGGCGCTGGGGGAGGACTCCGAGAAATTTCAGGCGGCGGTGACGGAGGAAATTATCCGGCAGGCCGACGCACGGGCCGCCGAAAATGGTTTTGAATCGCCTACGGAGATGTATTGGGAGGACTATCAGAGCATCGCCGCCCAGTGGCCCGACTATGCGGTAACATTTTCCGACAAAGGCATGACGGTGGTTTTTTCGGCCTATGGAATGGCCAGCTACGCCGCGGGAGAGCAGACCTTTGTCCTTGACTGGGACTTTTTGGAGCCCTATCTCAGCGAAGACGGCAGACTTCTGCTGAACATTTCCAAGGATGCGGGAGGCGCGGCGAAGACCGCCCCTTGAGATCGACTTTAAAACCTGCGCCGCCGGATACCCGGCGGCGCAGATTTTGCTTGACATACATCGAATGGCAAGGTATAGTTAAGGCATCGAGATACGAGGTATAGGAGGCATGGCTGTGGAAAAGCGGAAGAATATGGAGCATACCGCCCTGCTGGCGCTGTCGCTGCTGGCGGGAGAGGATATGTACGGCTATCAGATGATTGTGGAGCTGGCCCGCCGCTCGGAGCATACCTTTGACATGAAGGAGGGGACGCTGTACCCCATCCTCCACGGATTGGAAAAGGACGGAGCGGTGGAGGCGTATTTGCAGGAGGCCCCCACGGGGCGGACCCGAAAATATTACCACCTGACGAAAAAGGGCGCGGAGCGGCTGCGGACGGAGGAGGGCGCGTGGCAGACCTATGCCGGGGCCGTGAACGCGGTGCTGCGCTTCGGCGCGGGCCTTGCCCCGGCGTGAAGACGATGAGCGGGCAGGAATTTTGCGACCGGGTGGTGGCCTGTGTGCGCCACGCCACGCCGGAGGAGAAGGCGGACATCCGCCGGGAGCTGGAGGGCCACATGGAGGACCACGCTGCCGTATTGATGGAGGCGGGCTACACAGGCGAGGAAGCTGAGGAGCGGGCCGCCGCCGCCATGGGCAGCCCGGAGGAGATCGGCGTGGCGCTGAACCGGGCGTATCCTCTGGGCTGGCTGGTGCTGAGCCGGGTGAGCCTGATTATAACGGTTCTGCTGTGCGCCACGCTTTTGTTCACCTGGCCGCTGCTGGGCAATGTGCTGTCGGGTTTGCAGGCCCGCGTTGCGCCCCAGACCAGTTCTTTTGCTTCACGGGGCCAATATGCCTTGGAACAGGAGGTAGACATCCGGGCAGAGGTGGGAGACAATATCCTGCGGATTTACAAGGTGGGGCTGGACCCGTCGGCGGACGGAGAAACGGGAAGCGTGGGCCTGTTCTACTGTAATTACGGCAAAAACCTTTTTGGCTACGCAACGCACGGTCTTGACCTGAAGTATCAGACCTCTGCCGTTACACAGAGAGATGGACACTTTTTCGGAAGCGGAGGAGGAAATAGCGGGGCGTATTACGCAGTGGTGGAACAGCTTCCCGTTTCCCAGCCGGACGAGACGCTGGCGGTGATTTATGACCGCTATGGCGAATCCGT
>JAEWML010000076.1 GCA_023393155.1 Bacillota bacterium | reverse complement strand
ATTCAATGGATGAAACGGCTGAGAAAGCGAAAAATTCAAAAAGCGGCCGCACAGGCGGAGCGGCGCTGGGGCTGGCGGCTATGCTTCTGGCGTCCGCGCTGACAGTCCCGGCGGCCGCGGCGGACCTTTCCTCCGCCCGGACGTTGGTCCCCGTGGGACACACTGTTGGTATCAAATTGTTTTCAAGAGGCGTTCTGGTGGTGAAGCTGGCGGAGGGAAACACCCCCGCCAGAGCCTGCGGCCTTACCGCAGGCGACGTGATCGTCCAGTGCGCGGGAAACCCAATTACCTCCACGGAGCAGTTTCAATCCCTTTTGCAGGACGCAGCGGGGGAAAGTGCGAAGCTGGAGGTCCGCCGGGGAAGTAAGCTGCTGGATTTAAGCGTCACCGCCGACGACAATGACGGAGACGGAAAATTCGCCATCGGCGCATGGATTCGGGACAGTATGGCGGGAATCGGCACCATGACCTTTTACGACCCCGAGAGCAACACCTTCGGCGCGCTGGGCCACGGCGTCACGGACGTGGACACCGCCGCTCTGATGCCCTTTTCCTCCGGCTCGATTCTGCCCTCTACCGTGAAAACGGTGAAACGGGGCGAGACGGGCGCGGCGGGAGAGCTGAAGGGAAATTTTGACATGACGGTGGATACCGGCGACCTCTACGCAAACACCGCAGGCGGCGTGTTTGGCACCCTGACCGATCAGGAGCTGATGGAGCGTCTGGGGGACAAAGCGCTTCCCGTGGCGGAGAATGATCAGGTCCACACCGGAAAAGCAACGATTCTTGCGAATGTGGACGGAGACACGGTAAAGGAATACGAAATTGAAATCACAAAAATTCTCAGCACTGATCCTGCGGGCCGGAACCTGCTCATTACGGTGACGGACCCGGAGCTTCTGGAAAAAACCGGCGGCATCGTGCAGGGAATGAGCGGCTCGCCCATCTTGCAGGACGGCCGTCTGGCGGGCGCGGTGACCCACGTTTTGCTGGGCGACCCCACCCGGGGCTATGGGCTTTTGATTCGGAATATGCTGAAAAACACGTAAAAGTTAAAAAAATTTGCCGGCTTTCTCGTAGTATCTGCATAACGGGGCAAATAAAAATGCCAAATATTTAAAAATTTGTTCTCCAAAGCCCGCCTGTTTACAAAATGTGACGAAATAGGCGGCCTGATTTTTTAAAAGGAGAAAACTACGCGGATTAGGGCAGCCTTGGCTCTGAAAAAGAAGGAAGCCGGCAAACACTGCCGTCGCCAGCGTCGCTTTCCGACCTAAGATTATTTTAACGGCAAGGGGAGCTCCCGGATAAACCGTCCGGGAGCTTCCTTTTGTTATGCTTATGACGGTAAAAAAGTTGCCGGAGCATGAAGTGTGACGGCAATGCCTGAAGGAGCAAAGTTGGATATTTTTTTACAAAAAACATGGTGTTCCCATTTTTTTCGGCATATGGTATAATCACCCAGAGACGCTTTTTTCTGGAATTTTTACGACGCGCAAGCGGCAAAAATTTTAAAAGCAGCGGGTACAAATTTAAAAGTTTAAAGTAGTGGAGAGATATTTATGAAATCAATCAAGCTCAGACTGGTCGCAACATTCACCCTCATTATTCTGCTGGTCACAGCCGCATTGGGAGCCGCTGCAATTTACGTAGTCAGCAAGGACCTGCTTTCCGATGCCCGGGACGATTTGGGGGCTATGGCACAGGCGCAGGCCCAGTACATTTCTTCCGAGAACAGCGCCCAGCTTTTGTATATGGACGGACTGGCGCAGGTCCCCGCAATCACCGACAGCGCGGCCTCTCTGGACGAAAAAATAGCTTATTTCGAGGCCGAGGCCAAGCGCTCGGGATATATCCTCTTTGGCTTCGCGGATAAAACCGGCAAGGCCGTCATTCTGAACAGCAACCGGGAGACAAACGACGTGTCCGACCGTCCCTTTTTTCAGTCCGCCATTCAGGGAACCCCTACTGCTTCCGATTTGATGTTCAGCAAGTTGGACGGAAAGCCGGTGCTGGTATATGCCGCCCCGGTGTATGAAAACGGCCAGATTATCGGGGTTCTGTACGGCAGAAGGGACGGACTGACCCTCAGCCAAATCTGCGAAAATGTCACTTATAAAAACACCGGATACGGATATATCGTCAACAACGAGGGCATCAAGGTGGCCCACAAGAATACCGACCTTGTGCTCCGGCAAGACAACGACATTGAGAATGGCAAAACCGACCCCGCGCTTGCAGCCTTGGGCGCCCTCACCGAGCAGATGACCACGCGCCAGAAGGGCGGCGGGGAATATACGTATAACGGCAAGGAAAAGCTGGTGGAATTCACCCCCATCGAGGGTAGCCCCTGGATTCTGGCGATGACGCTGGAAACAAACGAGGTGATTGAGCGGACGCATGTCCTCACGCAGATGCTGCTGCTGCTGTGCGTGGTGATGGCAGCGGTGGGCGCGGCCGTCACATGGCTGATCAGCGGCTCGATCGCAAAGCCCATCAAGTCCGTCACGAAGGCCGCGCAGCAGATTGCGGACGGGGATTTCGACGTTCAGCTTTCTGTCAAATCCAAGGATGAGCTGGGCCGTCTTTCGGATGCATTCCAGCTCACCATCCAAAGGCTGGTCAATTATCAGGGCTATATTGATGAAATTTCCGACGTGTTGTCCTGCGTGGCCGGCGGTGATTTGACGGTTGAGCTTCAAAGAGAATACGCGGGACAGTTTAAAAAAATCAAGGATAATCTTCAGTCCATGCTGGACAATCTGGACAGCACGCTGCTGCAAATCCACCAGTCCGCGGACTTTGTGGACGCCGACGCAGAGCAGGTTTCCACCGGTGCGCAGGCTCTTTCCAGAGGCGCGACGGAGCAGGCCAGCGCCGTGGAGCAGCTTTCCGTCTCCATTGAGGAGGTCACGGGGCAGATTCGGCAAAACGCGGAAAATGCCAGGCTGGCGCAGGAGAAGGCGGAATTTGCGGGACGGGAGCTGCATAGCAGTAACGACCATATGCAGGAAATGGTTGCTGCCATGGGCGAAATTTCCTTCAAATCCTCCGAGATTATGAAGATTATCAAGATTATTGAGGACATCTCCTTCCAGACCAACATTCTGGCGCTGAACGCCGCGGTGGAGGCCGCCCGCGCCGGGCAGCACGGCAAGGGCTTTGCCGTGGTGGCGGATGAAGTGCGCAATCTGGCGGGAAAATCGGCGGTGGCCGCCAAGGATACCACAGCCCTCATTGAACAGACTCTGGCGGCGGTGGAAAACGGAAGCAGGACTGCGGACGTGACCGCGAAGGCCCTGGAGGCCAGCGCCAGAGAGACAACCGAGGCCGTGGGGCTGATTGACAAAATTGCCGCCGCCTCGCAGGAGCAGGCCATGGCGATTGTACAGATCAATCAGGGCGTGGGGCAGATTTCGTCGGTGGTCCAGACCAATGCCGCGACGGCGGAGGAGAGCGCCGCCGCCAGTCAGGAGCTGTCGGAGCAGTCCGCCCTGCTGAAGGGGCTGCTGGCCGGGTTTAAGCTGCGGCAGAACCGCACCCCCGGAGAACAGGGTTCCGCGCCTGATTTCCGGAGCGCGGACGTTTCCGACTGAGGGTCCCGGCGCGGCTTCCGCTGTGGTTATGGCCTTTTTCTTCGAAATATGCTGAAAGACAAATGGATTTGAAATGTTCCTGCCGAATTTACTGTGACGGAAGCATAACGGGTCGAATAAAAAATGCCAATTATTTACAATTCCGTCTTGCAAAGACTGTCCGTTTATGGTAAATTATAGAAAACCCAATCCGAACTTTTGGGAAACCGGAAGAAATTTCAATGAAGAGATGGAGGACAGGTTGCGTTATGGAGATCTGCAGAAAAGTGGTTATAGCCGACGCCAATGAGAGCTACCGGGCGATGCTGAGGGAAACAATCGAACAGACGGGAGAATTCACGGTGGTCGCCGGCGTAGGCGACGGGAAAAATGCGCTCCGTCAGGTGCGTGAGCAGCTTCCGGATCTGCTGCTGCTGGATGTGGTGCTTCCGGAGCTGGACGGCTTCGGCGTGCTGGAGCAGCTTCGCAGAGAAGAGCTTCCGACGCGGACAATGATGATCTCCTCATTTTTTACGGAACAGGTGGTGGGAGAGGCTCTGGAAAAGGGCGCGGCATTTTTTATGCCGAAACCTTTTGAAAACAACGCCCTGATGGAACGGATGCGCTCCGTCTGCCGCCCTGTTCAAACGGTATCCCATACAAAAAGTTTAAAGAATATGGTCACGGATATCATTCACGAAATTGGTGTTCCCGCCCACATCAAGGGGTATCAGTACCTGCGGGAGGCCATTTTAATCGCGGTGGACGACATGGACGTGATCAACGCGGTGACAAAGGTTCTCTATCCCGAGGTGGCCCGTCGTTTTTCCACCTCTCCCTCCCGCGTGGAGCGGGCCATCCGCCACGCCATCGAGGTGGCATGGGACCGGGGCGATTTGGAGACGCTGCAAAAGTTTTTCGGCTACACCGTTTCCAACACCAAGGGCAAGCCCACCAACAGCGAGTTCATCGCCATGATCGCCGACCGGCTGGTGCTGGAGGGGCGCAATTTCGGCGGAACCGCCGGATAACTGGCTATCTCCGCCCGCCTGCTTGACGCGGGTGCGGCAATATGGTATCCTTTCCGAAAGCATCAAAAGCGGAAAGGAAGCGCTACATGACGTTTACATTTCACCCCCGGGGCACCTGCTCCCAAGAGATGCATTTCCGGCTCAATGAGGAAAATGTGATTGAGGAGCTGGAGGTTGTGGGCGGCTGCAGCGGCAATTTGCAGGGCCTCGCGGCGCTGCTGCGGGGGATGGACGCACGGGAGGCCGCCACTCGGCTCAGGGGCATCCGCTGTGGGATGAAGTCCACCTCCTGCCCCGACCAGCTTGCAATTGCTCTGGAGCGGGAGCTGGCCCGGCAGGCGGCAAATTTGAAAGAGTTGGAAAAATCATAAAAAGCGGCCCGCCCTGTTTTGCGGGGCGGGCCGCCTTTTTGCGTCTTGTCGCTTTTCAGAAAATCCTCTTGACAAGCCGCGAATCAGCCGTTATAATGATTTCGTTAAAGCCATAATATAATGGCCCTTAAGTGCTGCGGGTTTCCCGGCATTCTGGAGGGAGGGAAATATAAATGTC
>JAEWML010000017.1 GCA_023393155.1 Bacillota bacterium | reverse complement strand
GCTTACGGCGGAGGCCAAAAGCATTCCTCTGATTCACGAGATGGCCCGCCAGTCCGGCGCGAAGCACTATTTTATTGCCCGGAAGGGTCCCAAGGCCTATATGCCCGACCCCATTTATGTGGAGGACCGGTCCATCACCACAGCCGGGTCACAGCGGCTGTATCTGGGCCGGGACGACGCGGACCTCATCCGGGGAAAGAGGGTGCTGCTGATGGACGACGTGATTTCCACGGGCGGCTCCATGCACGCCATGGAAGCGCTGGTGGAGCTGGCGGGAGGAACCACGGCGGGCCGCATCGCGGTGTTTGCCGAGGGAGACGCGCAGGCGCGGAGCGACATCCGGTATCTGGCGCCTCTGCCCCTGTTCAACCCGGACGGAACGGTAAAGTGCTGAAAAGATGAAAAGCAGGAGACGGCTTCCCCACGGTGTCACAGGGACATTTTCTAAACCGTGGTGAAGTGGAGCGGTAGGTATTGGCAGGCAGTGAGGTTTCGCTGCCTGCCGATTGCCGTTTTATGCGACCTCTGACGAGTCTCTGGGCGTTTCTTGTTCCTCTTGCTGTTCGGTCATGCTGTCCAGCAGCCCGATATCCCGATAGCAAATGCAGATTCCCTGCGGGGCGGTATGGGACCATTTCTCTTCACGTTCTCCAACCTCCAGCCGCTCCATGGTTTTGTCAAGATCCTTGGTGCCCTCGAACATGCTGGTAAGCCGGTAGAGCACCTTTCCGATGGTTATCTCCCGGTAGGAGGTGGACTTTCGACTGCGGCTTGCCATCCGCCAATCGGCGGCATGGAGTAAAATGCAAAAAAGATCACCGAAGTGATTCACGTCATTGAGGACATCGCCTTCCAGACCAACGTGCTTGCGTTAAACGCCGCGATTGAGGCCGCGCGCCAGCAACGCGGGAAAAGGCTTCTCGGTTGTCGCCGGGGAGGTCCGCAACCTTGCGCAAAAAAGCGCGCAGGCCGCCGAAAGCACCCAGGCTCTGCTTGGGCAGCCCGTCGCATCCGTGCAGGCCGGGCGCATCCACGCACAGAAGACCGAAGAGGCTTTGCGCGAGATCATGGACTTTGTAAAACAGGTGACGGACGCGATTCAGCAGATATCCGGCGCGTCCTTGAAGCAGAAGGAGGCCGCCGTGGAGATGCAGTCGAGCATGACGCAGATTGTATCTTCCATTGCCTCAAACAGCGCGTTTTCCGAGGAGTGCGCCGCCACCAGCCAGAGCTTGCTTGAACAGGCCGACGTCTTGGCGCAAAAGATGCGGCAATTTCGCCTGATCGAGCCTGCGGGTGATTATACTTTGCCGGACGATGCCGCCATTATGCCGCCGGATTGCGGGGACGACGCGCCCGCATCATGTATCTGAGCCTTGACTGCCCCATAAACACCCCCACCCGAAGATTGGGGATGAGCTGCCCATACGCAGGAAAAAGCGCGCCGGCCCATAGTGCTTTCCCCGCATAGCGGCAAAGTCTGAGACCCTGATATCCGCCTGCCCTCCCCACGCACATAATTCAAGGGTGGAAACCGGCATTGACCGGTTCCCACCCTCGCTTTTTCGCATTCAGATTGCTGAATTGTCTCTGTGATACGGCGGACTTGCCGCCGCATGCTTCTTTTTGCAAACAGGTCGCATAGAATCATACGTTCTCCGCGTATTTCTCCCGGTCCCGGAGAATCTGCTTTTGATAGCGGTCCGCCTCGGAAAAGACGCAGCCGCAGTATTTCTGCATATAAAAGCCCAGCTCCCGCGCCTTTTGGTTGCCCTCGCGGAAATTGGCCCGGAAGTCGCGGTATAAAAACGTAACGCCATATTGCTTCCCAAATCGCTCCGCCGCCCGGGCAATGCCGTCGTGGTCCTGATAAAGGGAGGCCAGAAGGGTGGAGGTAAAGGCTTCGTACCCATGCGCGGCGGCATAGCGCGCCGTCTCCTCCAGCCGGTGCTCGTAGCACCAGGCGCAGCGGCGGTCGATGTCGCCCACCACATGGCGGACAAATTCCCGCAGGCCGTATTCCTCCCGCACAATCAGCTTCATACCGATGCTGGGCGCATACTCCGCAAGACAGTCCCGGCGGGCTTCATATTCCTTCCACGGATGAATGTTGGGATTATACCAAAAGGCCGTGGGCTCCAGACCCTCCGCCCGCAAAGGCTTGATGCAGGAGAGGGAGCAGGGGGCGCAGCAGCAGTGCAGCAAAACGGATTCCATAAAACGCGTCACCTCGCCGTCAGTATAGCAGATTTGGCCGCCTTGCGCAAGGGCGTGGAAAAGCGTGGAAAAGGGCAGATGCTTCCTATGTTTCCAGCGTTCGTTTTTAACGCAACATTAACGCAGGAAAACGTTTTTGCAATTGAAAAGTTCACACAAGCAGAGTAAAATGAACATTGTTTAGCAGGAGGTGCGGCGCGAATTTTCGCACCGTTCGGATATTCTTAGGAGGAATCTGTTTTTGCGTGTTGGACTGGATGTCGGCTCCACTACTATTAAATGTGTAGTGCTGGATGACGACGAAAAAATTATATATTCTACATATGAGCGCCATTTTAGTCACATTTTGGAAAAATCGGAAGAACTGCTGCGGCGCATGGCCCAGTGGCACGTTCCCGGCGGGCGGGCGCTGCTCTCCATTTCCGGCTCCGCCGGGATGGGCATGGCGCAGAGCGTGGAGGTCCCCTTTGTGCAGGAGGTGTTTGCCACCCGCGTGGCGGTGGGGCGGCTTACCCCCGGCACCGACGTGGTAATTGAGCTTGGCGGTGAAGACGCCAAAATTCTCTTTATGACAAACGGGCTGGAGGTTCGGATGAACGGCTCCTGCGCGGGAGGGACCGGCGCCTTTATCGACCAGATGGCAACGCTTTTGAAGCTGACTGCCGAGGAGCTGGACACCGCGGCCCTGCGGGCGGAGAAGACGTATACCATTGCGTCCCGCTGCGGCGTGTTCGCCAAGAGCGACGTGCAGCCCCTCATCAATCAGGGTGCAAAGCCCGAAGACATTGCCGCCAGCATCTATCAGGCGGTGGTGAATCAGACCATCGCGGGGCTGGCGCAGGGCCGTCCGATCAAGGGAAAGGTTTTGTATCTGGGCGGGCCGCTGACCTTCTCCAAATGCCTGCGGGAGAGCTTTGACAGTACGCTGGGCGTTGCGGGCCTGTGCCCGGAAAACAGTCTTTTGTTCGTGGCCCTTGGCGCGGCGCTGTACTCCGATCAGGAATTTGACCTGGCGGACGTGGCCCGTCGTCTTCGGGAACGGGGCGCGTCGGAAACCTATCGGTCCCAGCCGCCCCTGTTTGCCGACGAGGAAGAATACGAAACGTTCCGCGCGCGGCACGCAAAGGCGTCCGTTCCGCAGGTTCCCTTCGGTGCGGAGTACGCCGAACCGGTGCACATTGGGATTGACTCCGGCTCCACCACCGTGAAGGTGGCGGTGATTGACGAACAGGCCCGCCTGCTGTTCACGGACTATCGCCCCAACGAGGGCAGCCCCACCGCCCTGATCCGGGAGGTGCTGCTGCGGCTGTACGACGAGCATCCGGCCCTGCAAATTGCCTCTGTCACCACCACGGGATACGGCGAGGATTTGGCCAAGGCCGCGTTCCACGCGGATTTCGGCGTGGTGGAAACCGTGGCCCATTTTACCGCCGCGCGGCATTTTCTGCCGGATGTGGATTTCATCATCGACATCGGCGGGCAGGACATGAAGTGCTTCAAGATTGAAAACGGGGCCATTGGGGACATCTTTTTGAACGAGGCCTGCTCCTCCGGCTGCGGCAGCTTTCTTCAGACCTTTGCGCAGGCGCTGGGCAGAGATGTAAAGGAATTTGCAAAGCTGGGCCTGTTTGCCCGGCGGCCTGTGGATTTGGGCAGCCGGTGCACGGTGTTTATGAATTCCAGCGTGAAGCAGGCCCAGAAGGACGGGGCCTCCATTGAGAATATTTCGGCGGGCCTTTCCATCAGCGTGGTGAAGAACGCCATCTACAAGGTCATCCGCGCCGCCTCTCCCGAGGAGCTTGGAAGGAACATTGTGGTGCAGGGCGGCACATTTTATAACGAGGCGGTCCTGCGGGCCTTTGAAAAGGAGATGGGGACGGAGGTCATCCGCCCCGACATCGCGGGACTGATGGGGGCTTACGGCGCGGCGCTGCACGGTATGGAAAAGGCGGAGCCGGGGCGGAAAAGCACGCTGCTGACGGCGGAGCGCCTGCGCGGCTTTACGCAGGATACCCGCAGCAGGCTGTGCGGCCTGTGCGGCAACAACTGCCAGCTCACGGTCAACACCTTTTCCGACGGCTCCGTCTTCCTCAGCGGCAACCGCTGCGACCGCCCCGTCACCGGCAAGGCGGACACCGGAGTGCTGAATCTCTACGAATACAAGCGCAGGCTGCTTTTAAGCTACAAGCCCGTCCCCGGAAAACGGGGGAAAATTGGCCTTCCGCTGTGCCTGAACAACTACGAGCTGCTGCCCTTCTGGCATGCGTTTTTCACAAGCCTTGGCTTTACCGTGTACCACAGCCCACTCAGCAGCCGGGACCTGTACCTGAAAGGGCAGGCCAGCATCCCCAGCGACACCGCCTGCTTCCCGGCAAAGCTGGCTCACGGACACATTCAATATCTGAGCCGTCTGGGGCTGGACGCGATTTTCTACCCCTGCATGACCTATAACCTGGACGAGGGCAAGGGTGACAATCACTATAACTGCCCTGTGGTGGCCTATTATCCGGAGGTCATTGCCGGGAACTCTCCGGAGATTAAAAATGTCAGATTTATCTACGATTATGTGGGGCTTCACCATCCCAAGGAGTTTGCCCGCAAAATGCATGGGATTCTCGAAAAGTATTTCCCCGGCATCAGCCGGGGCGAGATCCGGCAGGCGGCGGACGAGGCCTATGCCGAGTATGAAAAGCACATGGCCAAAATCCGCGGAGAGGGCAAGCGCATCATCAAACAGGCCCGGGAAGAGGGGCGGCGCATCGTCGTTCTGGCGGGGCGGCCCTACCACGCGGACCCGGAGGTAAACCACGGCATTGACACGCTGCTGACCCAGTTCGGCGCGGCGGTGGTGACGGAGGACGCCGTTTCCGAGCTGGTGGACCGGTTTGAAACCTCCGTGCTGAACCAGTGGACCTACCACGCCCGGCTGTATGCCGCCGCGAAATACTGCACAGAAAACAGCGATATGGAGCTGGTGCAGTTGGTGTCCTTCGGCTGCGGCGTGGACGCCATCACCTCCGACGAGACGCGGGAAATTTTACAGGAGGGCGGAAAGCTCTATACCCAGCTAAAAATAGACGAAATTACAAATTTGGGCGCGGTGCGCATCCGCCTGCGGAGCCTGTTTGCCGCATTGGAGGAACAGGAAGACCGACGGCGGGGCGCCGCGCGGAAGGAGGGCTGAGCCATGGAGATGAATTATCCGAAATTTACCCCGGAAATGAAAAAGACCCATAAGATACTGATTCCCAGCATGGCTCCCATTCAGTTCCGAATTCTGGCCGCCGCCATGGAGAATCAGGGCTATACCTGTGAGCTTTTGGGCAACTGCGGTTCTCAGGTGGCGGAAAACGGACTGAAATACGTCCACAACGACACCTGCTATCCGGCGCTGCTGGTCATCGGTCAGTTTTTGGACGCGCTGGATTCCGGAAAATACGATTTGGACCACACGGCTCTCATCATCACACAGACCGGCGGGGGCTGCCGCGCGTCCAACTATATTCACCTGCTGCGCAAGGCGCTGGAGCGGGCGGGCTACGGGCAGGTGCCCGTGGCCAGCCTGAACTTCTCAGGCCTTGAAAAGGATTCCGGCTTCCCCATGACGCTGCCTTTGATGCGTCAACTGATGGCGGCCATCTACTACGGGGATTTGCTGGCGGCCCTGCGGGCCCAGACCGTTCCCTATGAGCTGGACAGGGGCGACGGGGACGCAATGCTTGAAAAATGGCTGACGCACATCTGCGAGAGTATCCGGGCGGGGAAGGGCTATTCCAATCGCGAGGTGCGCGCCCTGATGCCGAAAATCGCCGCCGACTTTGCAACCATTCCCGTACGCCGCACGCCCAAGGTGAAGGTGGGCGTGGTGGGAGAGATCTACGTGAAATACTCTCCCCTTGGCAACAACGATTTGGAGAAGTTTTTGGAGTCTCAAGACTGTGAAGTGAACCTGCCGGGGCTGATGGGCTTTGTGCAGTACTGCGCCTACAACCCCTCGGAGACGGCGCGGCTGTACGGCGGGGGCTTTTTTGAAAAGCATATTTCCGATGTGGTCCTGGGGTATCTTGCCGGGACCGAGCGGGTGATGCGCAAGGCGCTGGATAAAAACGGCTATCACGCGCCGCTGCCCTTCAAGGAGCTTAGAAAGCTTGCCGAGGGCGTCATCGGCCTTGGCAACAAAATGGGAGAGGGCTGGCTTCTCACCGCCGAGATGATTGAGCTGGTGCGGGCCGGGTACGAAAATATTGTCTGTGCCCAGCCCTTCGGCTGCCTGCCAAACCATATCTGCGGCAAAGGCATGGTGAACAAAATCCGGGAGCTGTACCCGCAGGCCAACATCACGCCAATTGACTACGACCCCAGCGCCACCCGGGTAAACCAGGAAAACCGCATCAAGCTGATGCTGGCGGTGGGCCGGGAGCGGCTGGAGCGCGGCGCCGACGGAGAGAAACCGGCCCCCGGGCTGCAACCTGCTTTAGAACTGGACGCGGATCCGATGCGGGAGCCGGAGATCAGGCTGGCGCCGGAAACGGAAGAGGAAGAGAAGCTTGAACCGGCGCTGGAGAAGAAGGCCGCGGGACTTTGAGTCCGGGAAAGCTTATAAAATAACAAGCGCCGCCCGCGATTGCGGGCGGCGCTTGTTTGTCTTTTGTTATGCCCGAACCGAAAGGCCCGGTTTTAAAGGCGTTTTTTCCGGAAAAGCCCCGCGGGAGAAGCCCAAAGGAAACTCAACAGGAAGAACTTCCGAAGAAAGCGCCTAAAAGAAACTCCCAAAAGAAACCCCTAAAAGAAAAGCCCAACGGGAAAGGTTCTGAAGGGAAAGCACCGCAGGCTCATTCGGCCTGTTCCAGCTCCGGTCCCCACAAAGAAACGCCGCCCCGTTGGACGCGCTTGGCGCGGTAAAGCGCCGCGTCGGCCCGGTTCATAAGGGTCTGCGGGTCTTCGCCAGGGTCGCATGCCGTCAGCCCGATGCTGATGCCCGAGGGAATGGGCCCTGCGTCCGCCTCCACAACCTGAATGAAATCGGACTGGATTTGGTGGCACACAGAGGCGGCGTCCTCAAGACTCCGGGTCTGAAGGATGGCGCAAAACTCATCGCCGCCAAAGCGGAAGGAGCGGAACAAGTCGTTTTCATAGCGCTGAAGAATCCGCCCCAGAGACTGCAAATAGGAATCGCCCCGTATATGGCCCAGCTTGTCGTTCACATTTTTGAACTGGTCCACATCCATCATGGCAAAAAACCACTGGGAACGGCTCTCGCGGGTAATTTCGGATAGAGCGATTTGCAGAGCCCTCCGGTTCCCAACGCCGGTAAGGCTGTCGGTCCTTGTTTTCTCCCGCAGCCGGTGTTGTTCCAGCACGGCGTTGACGCTGAAGTCAATCTGCCGTCGGCAGAGCCGCACCAGAAGGCTGGAAATCAGGCAGCAGGTGGCCAGCACGGAGAGGGAAATCAACTGATTCAAAACCTCCGGCCCGCTCAGGCGGAAGGGGGGAACGTCGGCAAACCAGCTCAGAAAAAGGTCGGAAAAAATCTTTCCCGCAATGCAAAGCACGCCCACCAGCGCAGTCAGGTGAATCCGCCCGTACAGAATGGTCAGAATCATCGGCAACATCAGAGCCATGTCCATGGCGGGGAAGAAACGGTGCACCGTGTAAAGCACAAGCCCGATGCCTGCCCCGCAAAGGGAAATTACGGCGATGCGCGCATCCTCGCTCAGTTTTTTGCCGCGCCGGACCAGCAGGGCGGCGGACAGCAGCACAAGGTTCACAACCAGAGGCAGCGCGATGAACCGGAGAAGATACCGCTCGGAAGACGCGATGGGGAGCCGGAAAAAGTCGGCCGCAAAAAAGACCAGACATTCCACCGCCACGGCGATGAAAACCGCGGCGGACATAATCAGCAGGTGTAGCTTCATCCAGACGCCGGAAATGTCTCCGGGCCTTTCCACCGCGCTCTGATACTCAGTCGAAGGTTGTTCCAATGTCCTGCGCCCCCGTTTCTAGAATGCGAACCTGCTTCGCTTTACAGGTGCCTGATTAATCAGTTAAATAGTAGTTATTATTATAACAGGCAGGCTTTTGTTTGTCATTAGCTTTTTAAAAAATTTCCCTAATTTTCCAATTTGCACAAAAAACCCCCCATAATTGCACAGACAGCCTCCGACGAAGAGCCGGGGAAGAAGGGGGGCTGCCTTGTTCTTGCGTTTTTACGGCGGGTATGCTAAAGTAAGGAAGCCGTTGCTCTCCGCCGGTCATACCTGGCGAATCCAAAGGCGGCAAAGGAATTGAAAAGCTTGAACAATCAGGATATGTATGAAGCCCTGGGCGTGAGCCGGGCCGTATATGAAGTTGGAGAGGCCGTGCTTGCCACCCTGCGGGAGCGGTTTGCAGAGATAGACGCGACGGCGGAGTATAATCAGGGCAAGGTGCTGCTGGCCATGCAGAAAAACAGGGTCAGCGCCGCCCATTTTGCCGCCACCACCGGCTATGGCTATAACGATGAGGGCCGGGACAATCTGGAGCGGATTTACGCCGACGTGTTTCACACCGAGGCGGCGCTGGTGCGCCCGCAGATTACCTGCGGAACCCATGCTTTGGCCGTGGCCCTGTCCGCCAACCTCCTGCCGGGGGACGAGCTGCTCTCCCCCGTGGGTGCGCCCTATGACACGCTGGAGGAGGTCATCGGTATCCGGGAGAGCAGGTGCTCGTTAAAGGAGTACGGCGTGACCTATGCGCAGGCCGATTTAAAAGAAGACGGAAGCTTTGATTACGACGCCATTCGCGCCGCAATCAATGACCGAACAAAGTTGATCACCATCCAGCGCTCCAAGGGCTACGCCACCCGTCCCAGCTTTTCCGTGGGGCAGATCGGGGAGCTGATTGCCTTTTGCAAGTCCGTGAAGCCGGACGTGAAATGCATGGTGGACAACTGCTATGGCGAGTTTGTGGAGCTGGCGGAGCCCTCCGACGTGGGAGCGGACATGGTGGTGGGCAGCCTCATCAAAAACCCCGGCGGCGGCCTTGCGCCCGTGGGGGGGTATATCTGCGGCACGAAGGAATGCGTGGAGCGGTGCGCTTACCGTCTCTCCGCCCCCGGACTGGGGCAGGAGGTGGGCGCGAACCTGGGCCTGATGCCCGCGCTGTATCAGGGCCTGTTTTTGTCGCCCACGGTGGTGTCCGGCGCGCTGAAGGGCGCGATTTTTGCCGCCAATATCTATGAAAAGCTGGGTTTTGCCTGCGTCCCTGGCGGGGCGGAGAATCGCCACGACATTATTCAGGCGGTCACTTTGGGAAGCCGCGAGGCCATGGTGGCCTTCTGCAAGGGCATCCAGTCCGCCGCCCCGGTGGACAGTTACGTCACCCCGGAGCCGTGGGCCATGCCGGGCTATGATTCCGACGTGATTATGGCGGCGGGCGCCTTTGTGCAGGGCAGCTCCATCGAGCTGTCTGCCGACGGACCCATCCGGGAGCCTTACGCCGTCTATTTTCAGGGCGGACTGACGTGGTATCACGCCAAGCTTGGCATTCTCATGAGCCTGCAAAAGCTGGTCGAGGCCGATATTGTGAGGCTGTAAGAATGTCTACGCCCAATCACTTTTTCAGGAGGAGGCCGCCTCCGGTCCAAAACCGATAAACCTCAAAAGTTTTTAATACAGGAGATTTATCTACATGTGGTTTTGGCTTTCTATGATTACCCTGCTCTGCTGGAGCGGGTCGGACCTTTTTTCCAAAATCGGCTGCCGCGATCAGGACAAATATGCTCATCTGAAAATGGTGATGGCCGTGGGCCTTGTGATGGGCCTTCACGCCGCCTATGAGGTTTTGATCGGCGGGGCGGAGATTTCTGCCTCCATCCTGCTGACGTACCTGCCCGTCTCCGCGCTGTACATCCTGTCCATGACCATTGGCTATGTGGGACTGCGGTATATCGAGCTGTCGATTTCCTCGCCCATCTGCAATTCCTCCGGGGCGCTTGTGGCGGTGCTGATTCTGGTCACCGGCGGCGCGGGCGACGTGAATGGCTGGCAGCTTGCCGCCGTGGCGCTGGTGTGCGCGGGCGTGGTGGGCCTTGGCATTGTGGAGGCCCATGAGGACGCGGACCTGCGTGCCCTGCGGCAGGAGGCTTCCAATTACAAATATGCAAAATCCGCGCTGGCATTGGTGCTGCCCATTCTTTACTGCCTGCTGGACGCGCTGGGGACCTTTGCGGATTCTCTGGTGCTGCGGACGCTGAACGAGGACTCCGCGAACGTTGCCTATGAGCTGACGTTTTTCGTCTGTGCCGTGGCGTGCTTTATCTATGTGGTGCTGGTGAAAAAGCAGCCGCTGGTTCCCAAGCAGGAAGCGCCCAAATATGTGGGCGCCCTGTGCGAGACGGCGGGCCAGTTCGCCTATATCTATGCCATCGGAGATGAGGAACACGTCATGATGGCCGCGCCCATTATCTCGGCCTATTGCGTGGCCTCCGTGGTGTGGAGCCGCATTTTCCTGAAGGAAAAGCTCTCCGTAAGGCATTATACGGCGATTGCCACCGTCATCGCGGGCATTGTGATTCTGGGTGTGTTCGACGCGTAAGCTCCCGGCAGGCTTATCCCGAAAACGGACTTCAAGCCGACAAAAGCGCCCTCTTTCTACGGGAAGAGGGCGCTTTTCAGCTTCCGACACAGATACAGCGCGGCGCAGTGGAAATCACAGCCGGTCTGCCTTGCTTCCGGCGTACCAGAAATTATAGGTCTGCCGCCAAATTTTTGCGGCTTCCTCTGTATGGCAGATAATCCGCACGCTGCGGGGCGTTTCATGTTCGTAAAGAAAGTCCATAATTGTCCGCAGGGCCACCGTGGCGGCCTGTGCCGCCGGATAGCCGAAAACTCCGGTGGAGATGCAGGGAAAATCCACGGACCTGATGCCGTGCTCCTTGGCAAGATACAGGCAGGAACGGTAGCAGGAAGAAAGCTGCTCCGCCTCGCCAAACTGCCCGCCCCGCCAGACGGGGCCGGGCGTGTGGAGCACATACCGGGCATTCAGCCGATAGCCCTTTGTCAGTTTTGCCTCCCCGGTGGGACAGCCGCCAAGCGTACGGCACTCCTCTAAAAGCTCCGGGCCGGCAGCGGTGTGAATGGCCCCGTCCACGCCGCTGCCGCCGAGAAGCGACTCGTTGGCGGCGTTGACAATGGCCTCCGCGTCCGATTGGGTAATATCTCCCACAAGAATGGAAAACCGGTCCATAAAAGTGCCTCCTTTTGCAATTTTTCATATAGTCCGCCGGAAAAAGCGCGGGGAAGCATACCCGGCAGCGGCTGTCCCGCAGGGGTTATCAGTTCCGGGGGCGGTGCGTCCCGCGCCTGACTGCCTCGGGCTGCGCCATTTGCCCGTGTCTGCCGGCCCGCCCTGGGGGGCGGGCCTTTTACGGCGCTTTTACTTGCGTTTACGGTGGTAAAGTGATAAAATACGTACCATAATATTAGTTTTTTAATCGTATCGCAAAAGGAGGTCATCCATGCCCAAACACATGCCTACCTATACCGGGACGCTGCGCAGCCACACGCTGGCGCTGCCCCAATGCGTCAGCGAGTGCGGCGGCATCCGCATTTTTGGCCGGCGCATCAAGTCCCTGGCCTTTTCCACAGACGTGGCCATTGTCAAAAACATCAACGCCGACGCCATCATCGCCGTTTATCCCTTCACGCCTCAGCCGGTGATTTCTCAGGCCATCATCAGCGTGTCGGACGTGCCGGTGTTCGTGGGGGTGGGCGGTGGTATTACCACGGGGGCCCGGGCCGTCCGTCTGGCCATTCAGGCGGAGCATCAGGGGGCCTACGGCGTGGTGCTGAACGCGCCCACGGACAACGCCATCATCCGCCAGATCAAGGAGGAGGTGGATATTCCGGTGATTATCACCGTGGTGTCCGAGCAGACGGATGTCCGTGCCCGCATTGATGCGGGGGCCGACTTTCTCAACGTGTCCGGCGCGGCCAGAACCCCGGAAATTGTCGCCCACATCCGAAATCAGTTTCCCGAGGTGCCCATCATCGCCACCGGCGGTCCCACGGACGAAACGATCCTCAAGACCATCCGGGCGGGCGCCAACGCCATCACCTACACGCCCCCCAGCACCGGCGAGCTGTTTGCCCGCATCATGGACAGGTACCGGGACACACTTTAAGAGCAGGCGCTCCTCCAAAGCCGGGGGAGCGCCTTTTTCATTGCCTTACGCCCGGGCCAGATACGCCCCGCAGACCCGCCGCGCCTCGGCCGCCACGGCGTCCTCGTCCACAGTGACCAGGCGCCCGTCCCGGACCACGATCTTTCCGCCCACCACCGTCATGTCCACCGGGCCTCGCAGGCCCATGGTGGCGAGGACGGCGGCGGGGTCGTATTCCCCGCCCACCAGCTCCAGACGGCGGGAGTCCACCAAGAAGAAGTCTGCGCATTTGCCAACCTCCAGAGAGCCGATGTCCTCTCTTCCCAGCAGGCGGGCGCTGCCCCGGGTGGCCAGCTTCAAAACCTCGTACCCCGAGGGGGCGGATGCGCTGGAGTTGAGCCGGTGAAGCAAAAATGCCACCCGCAGCTCCTCCATCAAAGACGAGCCGTCGTTGCTGGCGGAGCCATCCACCGCAAGGCCCACGGGAACTCCCAGCTCCAGCATTTCGGGAATCCGGGCAATGCCGGAGCTGAGCTTCATGTTGGAAATGGGGCAGTGGGCCACGCCCGTGCCGGTGCGGGCAAGCTCTTCCAGCTCCTCGGTGTTAAAATGGATTCCATGGGCATACCACACGTCCGGTCCCGTCCAGCCGAGGGAGGACATGTATTCAAGAGGGCGCATTTGGAAACGCTCTAAGGTGTATCGTTCCTCGTCCTTCGTCTCCGCCAGATGGGTGTGCAGCCGCACGCCGTACTGCCGGGCAAGCACGGCGCTCTGGCGCAACAGCTCCGGTGAGACGGAGAAGGGCGAGCAGGGGGCCAGCGCCACCTGATGCATGGAGCCGAAGGACGCGTCGTGATACGCCTCGATGCACCGGGCGGAGTCGCGCATGATCTCATCCACCGTCTGCACCACGCTGTCCGGCGGAAGGCCCCCGTCCTTTTTGGACAGGTCCATGCTGCCCCGGGAGGCGTGAAACCGGACGCCCAGCTCCGCCGCCGCCGCAAGCTGCACGCCCATCAGATCACCCGCTCCGGCGGGGAAGACGTAGTGATGGTCAAACACGGTGGTGCAGCCGTGCTTCAAAAGCTCGCCGCAGCCCGTCAGGGTACTCAGGCGGACGGCCTCGCCGTCCAGCCCCTTCCAGATTTCATACAGGGCGGTAAGCCAGTCGAACAGCTCCAGATTCTGCACCTGAGGCAGGTTTCTGGAAAAGGTCTGGTACAGGTGGTGGTGGGTGTTCACAAGCCCCGGATAGCACCAAAAATGAGAGCCGTCCAAAACCTCGTCGGCAGACTGGGGCAGCGCGGTTCCCATGGCGCGCAAAACCCCGTCGTCACAGTAAATATCGGTGTTTTTCAAAACGCGGTCCCCGTCGTCACAGGTCACTACGGCGGACAGATTTTTAAGCAGCAGAGAGGACATGGCGCAGCTCCTTTCAACATCAAAACAGGTTGCATCGTTTTTTACGACTATTCTAACAGATGTATTAAAAAAATCAACTTGAAACCTAATAAAATTTGTAGTAAGCTAAAAGAAAGTTTTGGAACAGGGAAGGGAGGGGCCTTATGCTGGATATTTTTGATATCCTGGGTCCCATTATGGTGGGGCCGTCCAGCTCTCACACGGCGGGAGCGGTGCGGATTGGCAACATGGCCCGGTCACTGCTGGGGGGCGAGCCGAAAACGGCAAATATCGGGCTGCACGGCTCCTTTGCGGAG
>JAEWML010000213.1 GCA_023393155.1 Bacillota bacterium | reverse complement strand
GTCTTTCCCCCGGCAACGCCCGCCTCATAGGCCCATGCCACCGCCGCAGCGTAATCCGCCCCCGCCGGTACGTCGGTGAAAGCAGGCGTCCCAGTCACAGCGGGCGCGCCCGCCAGACGGTAGAGCGCTTTCACCAGCATGGCCCGGGTCATGGGCTGCGCGGGGGCAAACTGTCCGTCGCCCGTTGTATCAAGCAGCCCTTCAGAAACGACATGGTTGGCGGCGGCAAAGTACCAGTCCGTGACGGATACATCGGAATACGCCGAAAAATAAGGCGTTTTGATATTCTTCTGCCAGCTTAAAACCGGGCAGCCTCCGTTGATGCCGTTTGCGTCCGCCACAAACGCGCTGCCAAGGGTTTTGACGAACTCCGCGGTTTTAAGCTTGTCCGAAGACAACGCCCCGTCGCTGATGACAGTACCGGCGCTGAAATAGCCGCCGCCCGGGGCGCTGCCCTCCAGATACCAGCAATTCAGCACGGCAAGCTTATACGCCGCGCCGCCGTTGTTCGTCCCAATCGCCATGGCGTAGCTGTCTTTTTTTGCCGAAATTGCCCCGATGCTGTAACAATTTTTGAGCGTGATCTCGTTGCTTCCCGAAATGCCGCCGGTGGGGCAGGTATACGTGCTCATCACCCGCCCCGCGTTATAGCAATTCTCCACAATCCCGCCGTTCCAGCCCGCGCCGACAATCCCGCCACAGCCCTTTGCGTCGGTATTCGAGACGGTGGCGAAATTGGCGCAGTTTTGGATGATTCCGCCCACCGAGCTTCCGCCGGTATTATACGTGGTTTTTCCCAGCTTTCCGACAATGCCGCCCACCGAGCGATTGGCGTAAATATAGCCCGTGACGGCAACATGTTTGACCGTCGGATTTTCCGGCCGCAGCTCCTCCGGATCGTTGTCATGAACGCCCAGACGGCCAATCAGCCCCACGGACTGGCCGTCGCCGAACTTCCCGGTTGTGCAGCGCCGGGAGCAGTAGATGTTGTAAACCGTGTGCCCCTGCCCGTCAAAGGTTCCGCAAAAGGACGAGCTGAGTTTTGTGGTTGAATTGTTGGGCGTAATCAGGTATTGTCCGCCGATGGGCATATAATTGGGCCCGCTCCAGGTGTCGGCAGCGGCGTCGTATTTTCCGCCCATATCCAAATCCGCCGTCAGACGCACCGTTTTCCCCTTAAAACTGTCGGCGCCATAGTGATAGGTGTCGGTGCTCATGTTGCTGCCGCCGCTTTTCGCGCCGTCAACCCGGTTATCCACAATCACGCTTTGATCGCCGATGACGTTTGTAATATCCGTGTTGTAGATGCCGTTGACAATGGCCGCAAGACCGGCGAGCTGCGCGGGTGTCGAGATATCAAAGGTCGTGCCCGTCCTGCTGTACCAGGACACATCGATGGTTTTCCCGTCCCATGCCGCCGACGCCGCCTTTGTGGAAACGGGCAGCAGGGCGGAAACGACGATGATTGCCAGAAACACAGAACAGAGCTTTTTTCGATTTTTATACATGGTGCTCCTCCTTACGCAGCTTGGCCGGGGCGTATTTACAAAGCATTTTTCGCGGCTTGAACGGCCTTTCCTTCTCACCCGCTGTTAAGTGCCGTCCCGGAAGCCTACTCTCAAGGCGTTTTTCCGGAAAGCACCGTTCCTTTACACCTTCATCCCGCAGCCTGCAACCCCCGGGGCGAGGTTTTTCGTTATACCCGTTTGAATATAACGGTTTTTAAAAAGAATTGCCCACAGGGCACGCCGCAGGGCTTAGCTTACTTTCATTTTATTATAGTTTGGTAAATTTTGTCGGTCAATCCCAGAATTCGGTAATGCCGAATTTTTTATCGACAACGCCAAATGTTTCTATAAAATTTCGTTTTTTATTCTTAGATGCCCCCGCTTATTTTTCCAGACATTTTATTAACTTTAATTCATTCTCTTTAAAATTGCAACTATTCCCCTTTATTTTATCAAAATTTGTTATTATTGACTACTAAACCTTTAAAATTTCTCCTTAATGACATAAGCAATTCAAGCTCTTATAATTTCGGCTTTTTTGGGAATTTCGCACCTTTCTTTTAAGGCCCATTTATCTACTTTATTTTCTTTATTTCCCCACAAATAGACTTTTGGTTCAACCCCCCTTCGGCACAGCCGCGCCCTTTGCGCGAATATAGGCAAAGTCCGTTGAGTACAGCCGCTTATTATCGCAAATTGCGATATGTATTTGTATTGACAGGAATTATCGATTTGACTTCATCTTTAAATTTGAATAAGGTAGATATTACCTGTATGCTTAATTTTTGGAAGGAAATAAAATTTTGGAGGCATTGTACCATGAAAAAAGTTCTTACCGCTCTTCTTGCAACCGCCATGCTGCTGTCTTTGACTGCGTGTGGAAGTCCCGCGCCCTCTGCGTCCTCCGCCCCCGGCGTCAGCGCTTCTTCCGCCCCGGGCGATACGGCTTTTGAGAGCAGCATTCTCTTCTGCGGGTCCACCTCGCTCTATCCCATCATCTCTTCTCTGGCTTCTTCCTTCACGGATGAATATGTCACCTGGGATAAAGTGGACGCCGCGTTCCCCGGGGACAATATCTCCATCTATGTCGCCCCCGGCGGCTCCGGCGTGGGCGCCAGCGCCGTGATTGACGGCACCTGCGATTTCGGCATGATTGCCCGCAGCATCAAGGATTCCGAAAAGGAAGCCCTGGGCGCGGGGTACACCGAATATGTGGTGGCCAAGGACGCTTTGACCGTCTCCGTCAACACGCAAAACCCCCTCTGCGGCCTGACGGACGATTTGTCCACCGATACCATCCACCAGATTTTCAGCGGTGAGCTTTCCACCTGGAACGAGGTTGACGCCTCTCTCCCCTCCGAAACAATCAATGTGTACATCCGGGATCTGTCCGGCGGCGCCTATGAGGTATTCCAGAAGTCCATTATGGGCGACAGCGAGGTAACTGCCTCCGCCACCCAGTCCGCTTCCATGACGGAGCTGGCCACCAACATCGCGAACGACCCGTGGGGCATCGGCTATGCGGGCTTCGGCGCCTATAACAAGGCAAATCAGAACAGTCAGGTGCTGTTTGCGATGAAGGTGGACGGCGTGGAGGCCAATGAGGATACCATTATCAGCGGGGACTATACCGTGCAGCGCCCCATCATGTTTGTCACCGGCAAAGCCCTGACCCCCTCCCAGCAGGCCTTTGTGGACTATGTGTTTTCCGACGCGGGCTACAAGGTGGTGGAGGACAACGGCTACATTCCCGCCTTCACGGCGTGATTTTTAAAGGCCCGGAAATCTATTCTGTCCGGAAAACGCTGCCATTGTCACCACAATGGCAGCGTTTGTCCTGCTATAAAATGAGAACCGGAGGGATCGTGATGCGGAAAATTGGGAACGTTTTGTTTCCCGGCCTGATTTGTCTGCTGACAGCCCTGACCGTGCTGTCTCTGGCGTTTGTGCTGATTTTTATTGTCCGGGAATCGCTTCCCGCCTTTCAGGAAATCGCCCTGGCGGACTTTTTGCTGGGGCAGCGGTGGATGCCCGTGGACTATGGTACCGGCGCGTCCTACGGAATCGGGAACTACATTGCGGGAACCCTGTACGTTTCCGTGGTCGCCATCGCGCTTGCCGTGGCGGCGGGCGTTGGCACGGCGGTGTTTCTCTCCTGCGCGGTGTCTGAAAACACCCGGGGCCTGCTGTGCTCCATGATTGACCTGCTGGCGGGGATTCCGTCTGTTATCTACGGGTTTATCGGCCTTTGCGTGCTGGTGCCGCTGTTTCAGCGGCTCCGCCTTTCCAGCAGCGGCCATTCCGTTCTGGCGGCCGCCATTTTGCTGGCGGTGATGCTGCTTCCGTTTTTGGTTTCCGCCTGCTGCGAAACCATGCTGACCATGCGCCAAAGATACCTGTCCGCCGCAAACGCGCTGGGCATTTCCTATTGGCACACGGTGGCCCACGTGATTCTCCCCCTCTCCGTCCGAAACATTTTATTGAGCGTGGTTTTGGCGGTGGGGCGGGCCATGGGAGAAACCATGGCCGTGATGATGGTGATGGGAAACGCGGGCGTGTTTCCCTCCCTGCTTGGCAAAGGGGAGACAATTGCCTCTTTAATTGCGCTGGAAATGGGAACGGCAGCGGTGGGCAGCACCCACTATCACGCGCTGTACGCGGCGGGGCTGGTACTCATGGGAATTCTGCTGGCAATCAACACAGGCATTGCCCTGCTGCGCCGCCGCCTGCTGCGGCTGGAGGGCTGAGCCGATGAAATTCAGAGCCTTCCTTGTCCGAAGCTGGGCGTATCTCAGCATGGCGATGGTTTCCGCCGTCATCCTCTTTCTGTTCGGCTATGTGTTTGTACAGGGCGGCCATGTCATCACCTGGGAATTTCTCACCGCCTCTCCCAGCGGGTCGGTGCTGGGGTCCGAGGGCGGAATCTGGCCCGCCATCGCGGGCAGCCTCTGCTTCACGGCAACGGCGGTGGTCCTCGGGGGGATTCCCGCCGTGGCTACCGCGCTGTATCTTGTCTTTTTCTGCCGGAGCAAGCTGCTGCGGACGGCAATTCAGATGGTGATTCAGAACATCGCGGGCATTCCGTCCATTGTGCTGGGCTTGTTTGCATACAGCCTGTTGGTGCGCTCTCTGGGCTTGGGCCGCTGTGTTTTGTCCGCGGGCGTGGCGCTGGCAATCATGATTCTGCCCTTTATCGAGGTCCGGGCAGAAAAGGCGTTTCGGGAACTGCCGCCCGCGCTGACCCAGTCCGCCTACGCGCTGGGCTGCTCAAAGTCCTACACCATTTGGAAAATTGTCCTGCCCGCCTGCCGCGGCGAGCTGGTATCCGGCGTGATTCTTGGCGCCTGCTATGCCATGGGGGCCACCGCCCCGCTGATGTTTACCGGGGGCGTGGCCTACGCGGCGATGCCGGTATCCCTCACAAAGCCCGCCATGGCGCTGCCGCTCCATCTCTATCTTCTGCTGGCGCAGGGCACCTCCATGCCGCAGGCCTACGGCACTGCATTCGTGCTGATGATGGTGGTGCTGCTCAGCAATTTTCTGGCAGCCTTGTATGCCAAAAGGAGGAATCGGGCTTGGAAACAATCCTGACGTTAAACGGGGTCACTGTATCTTATGACAAAAAGCCCGTGCTGGAGCAGGTATCCCTCTCCTTCCCCAAAAACCGGATTACCGCCGTCATCGGCCCGTCCGGCTGCGGGAAAACCACCCTGCTGCGGGCGATGAACCGCATGCTGGAGGAGGAGCCGGGCGCGGCTGTGGAGGGGCAGATTCTGCTAAACGGCGACGACGTGCGCAGGCTTCCCCCGGAGGAGCTGCGCCGCCGGGTGGGGCTGGTTTTTCAAACGCCCGCCCCGTTTCCCTTTTCCATTTACAAGAACATGACCTTTGCCCTTCGCTATTACGGTATGCAGAACAAGGAACGGCTGGACACGGTGGTGCGGGAAAAGCTGGAGCTGGCTGGTCTTTATGAAGAGGTAAAGGACCGCCTTGACAAAAGCGCCCTAAAGCTTTCCGGCGGGCAGCAGCAGCGGCTGTGCATTGCCCGGGCGCTGACCGCGGAACCGGAGGTGCTGCTGCTGGACGAGCCCTGCTCCGCATTGGATGTCAAAAGCATCGAGGCCATTGAGGCCATGCTTTTAAAGCTGAGGGAAACCTACACCGTGATTCTCGTCACCCACAATATCGCCCAGGCCCGCCGGATTGCCGACTACACGGCCTTTTTTAACAATGGAAGGCTGGTGGAGTTCGGAGAAAAAGACGCACTGTTTCTCCAGCCCCGGCAGGAGGAAACCAAAGCCTTTTTAAGCGGCGTCTACGGCTGAGTTGAAAGGAGCATTATGCTGAACATTGAAATTCCCGGCCGTGCGCCGGTTAAAATCGACCATGTGGTTCTGGACTATAACGGCACCATCGCCGTGGACGGGGCGCTGCTGCCCGGCGTCGCCGAGCGCATCGCAAAGCTGCGGGAGTCCGTCACTGTCACCGTGCTCACGGCGGACACCTACGGAACCGTCCGCGCCCAGTGCGATCCGCTGGGCATCGCCGTGCAGACCTTTTCACAGGCGGGGGCCGCCCTGTGCAAGGAATCCATTGTCCGGGGGATGGACGGGGGAATCCTGTGCGTGGGCAACGGCTTTAACGATATCCAGATGTTTGACGCCGCGGCGCTGCGCGTCGCCGTTTTGGAGCGGGAGGGTCTGTGCCCCGCCCTGCTGTCTCACGCCGACGTGCTGGTGGCTTCCCCTCTCGACGCGCTGGACCTGCTGCTAAAGCCCAACCGCCTGCGCGCCACGCTGCGCAGCTAACAGCCCGACGCCGGGGAAAAGGCCGCCGCTTGACGCGGCGGTCTTTTCCCCGGCGTCTTATTCGTGCCGTTTCCTCTTTTTCAGGCTCTTTTTGGTTTACAGGGCGCGGGCGTCTTTAAATAAAAAATATTTTTTATATCTAATAAAAAGTATTGCATTTTAAAGGTCAACCTTCTATACTAATCAAAGGCCAATTTATTGGAATGTTACAAATAACTTTTGTTTCCCTTTTCGTATTTGCGGCATTCCGCCGATTTTTCGGTTTGGCAAAAAAATAAAAGGAGCTTGTAAGATCATGAAAATTTCGCGTTCGGAGGACGTCAGTGTAGAGAACGTCTACCGCCTGGACGGCCGGGTCCCCATTGGCAAAGCAATTCCCTTCGGCCTGCAGCATGTGCTTGCCATGTTCGTGGCAAATGTGACACCGCTCATCATTATCGCATCCGTCGCAGTGTACAATGGACAGCCCTTTACCGCGGTAGAAACGGCGCGCCTGATTCAAAACTGCATGATTATCGCCGGAATCGGAACCTTGGTGCAGCTTTATCCCATTGGCATACTCGGCTCCGGTCTGCCGATTGTCATGGGCCTTAGCTTTACCTTCCTTGCCGCTTGTCTGGCGGCGGCGTCTAAGGACTACGGCATCATGGTCGGCTCCATTATCGTGGGAGGCTGCTTTGAGGGCGTCCTTGGCCTGACGGCGAAATACTGGCGCAAAATTATTACGCCGATTCTCTCCGCCTGCGTGGTGGTTTCCATCGGTCTGAGCATCCTGAGCGTGGGCGTTTCCTCCTTTGCCTCCTCCTCCGCCTACCCGCTGGGCTCCTGGCAGAATCTGCTTGTGGCCGTGATCACCCTTGCTTCCGCGTTTATCTTCCATACCACGCTCAAGGGAATCGCCAAGCAGCTTTACGTCCTGTTTGGTATGATGGTGGGCTATATCGTTTCTATTTTCTTCGGCATGGTGGATTTCGACACAATGTCCTCCACCGTGCAGTCTCTCGGCGTAATTGCCGTTCCGCAATTGGCGGCGTTCAAGCCACAGTTTGAAATTGGCTCCATCATCTCCTTCTGCCTTGTATTCATCGTCTCCGCCGTGGAAACCATCGGCGACACCACCGCCACCTGCACCGGCGGCCTTGGCCGGGACATCACCGCCAAGGAGGTTTCCGGCTCTTTGTGTGTGGACGGATTCATTTCCGCGATTTCCGGCGGCGTGTTCGGCTGTTCGCCCATCACCTCCTTCAGCCAGAATGTGGGGCTTATCTCCATGACCCATGTGGTGAATCGCTTCTGCATTATGTTCGGTGCTCTGGCGATGATTCTCGGCGGCCTGTTTCCGCCTATCGGCGCGTTTTTCACCACGCTTCCGGATTGCGTGCTGGGCGGCTGCACCGTCATCATGTTTGGCTCCATCATGATGTCCGGCATCAAGATGATGCATGAGGCAGGCATGAGCAACCGCAACACCCTGATCACCGCAACCTCCCTTTGCCTTGGCGTGGGCGTGACGCAGGTGGACGGTTTCTTTGCTTACATGCCAAGCATGATCGGCGACATCTTCGCGGACAACATGGTGGCCGGTGTGTTCGTCGTGGGGCTTATTCTGGAAATTTTCCTGCCCAAGGACCCCAAGCGCTACGAAAGCTAAAGATAGCAGGGGAAACTATGACTGCCCCGTACAGCGGCATTCTCAGACCCCTTCTGAAGTTTTCGCTTCCCCACGGATAAGAAGGTCACAGACATTGACCCGGCAGTCGGTTTCCCCACATGTTGGATAAGAAAAAGGCGCCGAGAGCATTCTCGGCGCCTTTTTTGTCAAACGATGGCTGCGTATATTTAAAATACGCGGCGCAGCCTGCGTCCTTGCCGTTTATTGAACGGCGCTTGGGCATATCAGCTTTGCATGGTCGGGCGCGATAGGCTCCGCCGTTTGAAGCAGGCCCTCGTAGCGGGCCTGCGTTGTCTTCACGGAGCCATGCCCCAGCGCGCGGCTGAGCGCTCCAATCTCCCCGCCGCCGCTCATCCACATTAGGGCAAAGGTATGGCGGAGCATATGAAAATTTACCGTCTGGGGCAGGCCGCAGCTTGAGAGCATGCTCTGAAATCGATACTGATAGGTTCGCGGTCCCAGCGGCTTCTCGTCCGTCCCTGTAAGGAAGTACGCAGTCCCGTCTCCGCCCCGCAGCAGCGTCCACAGCAGCATGGACAACCCTGTGGCCAGCGCCAAATCCCGGTATCCGCTGTCCCCCGGGTCATACGCAACGGTATCCTGCCGCCCGCCGGAGCCGTCCGGTTCGTCTGCGCTCTGCCGCATGGTGACACGCTGCAACGTGCGGCGCACTTGCAGCCGGTCCTCCTCCAGCAAAAAATCAGAATCCCTCAGCGCACAGATTTCGCTGAGCTTAATGCCCGTGTAAAGACACAGCAAAAATCCCGCGTTGCTGCGGTCCAGATTCTCCGTCAGGTATTCGGTTAAGGCCGCAGCCTGACGGTCCGTCAGGGTATCCGTGTCCCGCTTGGGGTGCATCGATTTCACAAAAATCCGTCCGCCGTCGGATAAATCCGGGTCCCAGTTGACAAGCTTCAGTCCCGCGTTCAGCACACGGGAAATATCCGCCACGGTCTTTCGGGAAAGTCCGCCTTTTCCATCCATCCGCCCGCTGCGCAGCCGTTCGTCCAAAAAATCGCGAATGTCGGCCACGGTCAAGTAATCCACCACCGCTTCCCCCAGCCGCGGCAAAATATGCCGCCGGACAATCCGCTCGTAGTTCGCATAAGAAGCGTCGTTTACCTCTTTGCGGGCCGCCGCCAGCCACAGCTCAAATACGCCCCGGATGGTCAGTCCCTTATGAAGCTGGTCCCCCAGCACGCAGCCCCCGTTCTCTTCCGGCATTCGCTGTTCATCCTCATCTTTCATTTCATGGATTGCTTTTACGGTGCTATTTTACCATTTCCTTCTCTGTCTGACAAGGGAATAATCCGCCCCGCCCGTCCCGTCTTTGAAATCTTCCGGCCCAGCGGAAAATTGCGCCGATATCCTTTCAATTTTGCGGTGTTCCAAAAAAGCAAATTCGGCAGCATCGAATATGTAATTGTTATCATCAAATTTCAATTGTACTTGTCCCGTGAATTTGTTATAATGCCGGTAATGCAACTTTTTGAAGCCGTGGAAGGAGGCCGCCGCCATGCCGGGAGAAAGCAAGCTGGTTTTGTCTGTCGTAAAGGCATTTCGCCTGCTGGGCATTCTGTCGGAGGCGAAGGCACCCCTGAGTCTTGCGGAGTTGAGCGAGCGCTCCGGCTGGCCCAAAAGCACTGTGTACGGTCTGCTCTCCTCCATGCGGGAGTCCTCCGCCGTGGAACAGCAGCCCGACGGCCGGTACTTTCTGGGCGTCCGACTGTTTGAATACGGCTGCGCCGTCAGCGCCGGATGGAGCATTTCGGAGCTGGCCCGGCCCTTTTTGCAGCATCTGGCGACCAAGACCGGCGAGTCGGTCTTTTTGTCCGTGCTGAACCGGAACGAGGCCATCACCATCGATCAGGTGCAGAGCCGGGCGGGGCTGCGGGTGGTGTCCGAGGTGGGAACCCGCCTGCCCCTTCACTGCACCTCGCAGGGCAAGGTATTTCTCGCCGCCATGCCGGAGTCGGAGGCAATCCGGGTTCTCAAGCTCCAACCCCTTGCCGCCTATACTCCTCACACGCCCGTCACATGGAAAGACCTGGCGAAGGACCTGGACGCCGCCCGGCGGCAGGGCTATGCCGTGGAGGACGGGGAGTATAAAATTGGGCTGGGCTCGGTGTCCGCACCGATTCGGGATACCTCCGGGCAGGTGAAATACGCCGTGGGAATCATCGGCATGTTCCACAGAGCCCAGTCCCGGGAATTTCAAGACGCCCTGCTTCTCACGCAGACCACGGCGGCGCAAATTTCCAGCGCCATGGGCTATCGGCAGGGGAAATAGCGCCGCTCTGTTTGATGCTGCGCCCGCAGATACGCTCCCAGCTTTGCGGTAAATTGAAGCCCGCCTGTCCGGTAAAAACCGGACAGGCGGGCCTTTTCGGTATCATCAGATGCTGTTCCGCTTGAACAGCAAGCACCGCGCCCCATTTTTTGGCCCGGCACAGGACGTAATTTCAGCGTGTCGAGGGCGATTGTCTCAAACGCCGGAAAGGTCAAAGTCCGGCGTGTATTCCTCCTTGGCGGAGGTGCGCTCCTGCACATAGCCGTCGGCAATCCCGCAGTTTTCCATATACTGCGCGGCGGCGGTATATTCCGCCCTTGTCACCCGGCGGGCAAGCGTCCCCTTTGCACCCGGCTGGGGCGTGTACTGGGCCATCAGGGAGAACAGCACGTCCCCGGGGCGAAAGGCGGACGACACCCAGTCCAGCACCCGGCGGGTATTTTCCAGCTCTCCCGGAAGCACCAGATGCCGGATCAACACCCCGGATTTCAGCCGTCCGTTCTCCATTTGATACGCCCCCGTCTGGCGGAACATCTCCAAAATCGAGGCCTTGGCCCAGTGAAAATAGTCCTCCGCGCCGGAGTACCGCTTCGCGGGGCCGGGCAGCGCGTATTTCAAATCAGGCAGGTAAATCTGCACCTTTCCCTCCAGCAGCCCCAGCGTCTCCGGCTTTTCATAGCCGCCGGAGTTCCACACCACGGGAACCGGCAGGGGCCGGTCCAGCGACGCGGCCACAGCGGGCGTAAAGTGGGTGGGGGTTACAAGGTCGATGCACGCCGCGCCCTGCGCAATCAGCTCTTCGTAAATCTCCCGCAGGCGGGAGACGCTCACGGGCTTTCCGCAGTCCCCACGGGAAATGCTTCCGTTTTGGCAGAAGCTGCACCGCAGATTGCAGCCGGAAAAAAAGACGCAGCCCGCGCCCCTGTCCCCCACAAGGCACGGCTCCTCCCACATATGGAGCATTGCCTTGGCCGCCACGGGAGTCAGCGGCATGGCGCACACGCCGCCGGAAACCGTTTCCGTCCGCTCGGCCCCGCAGCTCCGGGGGCAAATGCTGCAGATCACGGCTGCTCCACCTTGAAATCGGGGCCCAGATTCCCCTCCCGCCAGTGCTTGCGGCACAGGCCAATATACTGGTCGTTGGCCCCCAGCACCACCTGCGCTCCCTCCTTCAGCACCCGGCCCTTCTTGTCAAACCGGGCGTTAAAAATGGCCTTTTTGCCGCACCAGCAGATGGTTTTCACCTCTTCGATTTTATCCGCCATCACCAGCAGCTCCTCGCTGCCGGGAAACAGGTCGCCCTTAAAGTCCGCCCGCAGGCCATAGCAGATGACGGGTATGCCCGCATTGTCCACCAGAGAGACGAGGTAGTCCACCTCCTCCTTGGTGAGAAACTGGGCCTCGTCCACAATGATGCAGGCGTTTTGCTGCAATTCCATGGGGTTGATTTTCTGCATCTCGTCAAAATAGATGCAGGGGTATTTCAGCCCGATGCGGGAGGACACCATATGGTCCCCGTCCCGCATGTCCAGCCGGGGCTTCACCAGAAGCACCTGCTGGCCCCGCTCCTCATAGTTGAAGCGGGTCATCAGCGCGTTTGCCGTTTTACTGGAGCCCATGGCCCCATATTTGAAGTATAGCTGTGCCATGCAGTTGTTTTCTCCCTCTTATGTCTCTTCTGTTTCGTTCTCCGGGCCGTCCGCCCCGTTCTCCTCTTGGCCGTCCCCGTGCTCCGCCGCGCTGATCTGCTCCGCGTAATAATGCTCTTCCGGCTTTCTCTCGCCCAGCGGCGGGTTCAGGTCCCGGATGTCCGTCACCATTTTGCGGCAGGCGGCACAGTGCCACATAATCTTATACCCAGCACAAAAAAAGCTGTCCGTCTCGGACACGTTCACAGTGTCCGCGGAAAAGGCAGAGGAGGAGAAAAAGCCCGGCTTTTTTTCCTGCCAGTATATGCCCCGTCCGCCCCACAAATAGCCCTTGGCCATATCGCCGCCGCACCACGGGCATTTCTCCGGCGGGCCCTCGTCCTCTTCCGGTTTGTCCCGACGAAGCCGGGACAAAAAGGTCTTTAGGGGAGTATCCTGCTCTCCCGGCTGCTGAGCATAGCCGTCCTCCGCCCGCAGGCCCTGTCGGACAGCCTTAAAATATGCCTTGAACTCGTCGGAGACGGGGGGCTTTTCCTCCTTCTCCGCTTCCTTTTCCCTCGCTCTCTGGTGCTTTTCCCAATCGCTTTCCTCGTCCCGGTTCCAAAAAGCCATGGCAGCGCCTCCTTTGACGATGTTACAGCGTAAGCTGCATGAAAATGGTCCCCGGCAGCGGACTGTCGTTATACCGGGGAATCTCCTGAAATCCCAGCGCGCGGAACAGGCGAAGCGCGTCGGGCAGCATGGGCAGGGTGTCCAGCTTCATCTGCCGGTAGCCAATTTCCCGCGCGTCGGAAACCAGACGGTTCATCAAGGCCGTCCCCGCACCCTTCTTTCGGAACCGGGGACGGACATACAGCCGCTTTACCTCGCAGCTCTCCCCGTCCAGCCGGCGCAGGGCCGCGCAGCCCGCGGGCGTTCCGTCCACCCGGACGAGATACAGCCGCCCGTCCGGCTTTCCGTATTTTTGCCGCAGGTTTGCCAGCTCCGCGTCGCAGTGCTGCACCTGCAAATAGGAGGCGAAGGGCGGCACCGCCAGAATCAGCGTATCCACGTATTCCTGAATCATGGAACGCATGACCTCCGGCTGCTCATAAGCCAATTCCAATGTCAATAACATATCAGCAGTACCTCGCTTTCCGCTTGCGTTTCAAAATCGGGCATTTGAGACTTACAGCTCAAGCTCCAAATAAATGGTTTCCGGCAGGGGACTGTCGTTATAGCCGGGGATATCCTGAAATCCCCGCCGCCGGTACATTGTGATAGCCGTTGTCAGAAACGGCAGGGTGTCCAGCAGCATTTTTTGATAGCCAATCTCCCGGGCGTCCGCCAAAAGCCGGTCCAGCAGCGCCGTGGAGACTTTCTGCCCGCGATATTGCGGACGGACATACATCCGCTTCAGCTCGCAGCGGGTTTCGTCCAGCCTTCGCAGCGCGGCGCATCCTGCCGCAGCTCCGTTCACCCGTGCAAGATACAGCCGCCCGTCCGGCAGGCCGTATTTGCTTTCAAGGTCGTGAAGCTCGGCGTCATAGTGCTGAATTTTCAGATAGTCCGCAACGGACGGACTCTCCCGCACCAGCATATCCGTGTATTCCTGAAACAGCGGACGAAGCTCCTCCTGACAGTCATATGCAAGCTCCACCGTCAAGCCCATGAAAAGTCCTCCTTCTGGCTGTATTTTTTCGCTGTATTCCTCCAGCGCGGTTTCCGCCTCTTCCTTCAACCGGGCAAAGGCCGAGGGCACGGCCAACCGGTCCAGCGCCGGTCCGTCCGCCCAGAAAAAATCCTCCGGTCCGCTGCCAAAAACCTCCAGCGCATAACAGGTCATATGCCACTCCACATGGGTAAAAATATGCTTCGCTGTCAATCGGCGCTTCCACGCCCGGGGGGCCAGCGCCCAGCGGGCGCATTGGTCGGCCGCCGCCGTCTCGTCCAGCGCGCCCTCTCCGTTGGGAAACTCCCAAAGCCCTGCCAGCAGGCCGCCCTCGGGCCGCTTGCGCAGGGCAATTTTCCCATCCCGCAGCAGAAGGAACACGGTTTTTTCCTCAACCCGCCGTGCCTTTTTAGGGGATTTTACCGGCAGGTGCTCCGCCGTTCCCCGGCTCCGGCCAAGGCATCGCTCCATCAGCGGACACAAATGGCATTTGGGCGGGCCGCCCGGCACGCAGACCACAGCCCCCAACTCCATCAGCGCCTGATTGAACATGCGGATATCCTCCGGCTCGCGGGGCATCACCGCCCCGATCTGCGCCCGGACGGCTTTTTTCGTCCGAGGATCGGCGATATCGTCATGACAGTCCGTCAGCCGCGTGAACACCCGGAGCACGTTGCCGTCCACCGCCGGTTCCCGCAGCCCGAAGGCCGCCGAAGCCACGGCGGAGGCGGTGTAGTCCCCCACTCCCGGCAGGGCAAGAAGTCCGTCATAGTTATCTGGAAAGCGCCCCTCCATAGCCACAAGCCGCGCAGCCCGCTGCAAATTTCTGGCGCGGCTGTAATAGCCAAGGCCCTCCCATTGCTTCATAAGGGCCTCCTCCGGCGCGCCGGCCAGTGCCTCCACCGTGGGAAACGCAGTGAGAAACCGCGCATAATACCCCAGCACCGCCGCCACCCGGGTCTGCTGGAGCATCACCTCCGACACCCAGATGCGATAGGGGTCCCGGGTCTTCCGCCATGGCAGGTCCCGGGCATTGGCCCGATACCAGAAAAGAAGCGGAGAAACAATATCCGATAGAGTTGTCAGAAGGGCTGGGGGCATGATATACTATACTCCTAAAAGGTAAATTTCAAAGCTCCGTCCGTCGGGAGGAACCGTGGTTCAAGTATAGCATATTTCCCTGCACGGGGATATCCCTTTTTTAAATTTTTCCGAAACCCTTTTGGCGCAGCCGGAGCAGGAGGATGATTTCATGAATTGGAAAAAAGCAGGGGGTTCCGGGCGCTATATCGCGCCCATTGCCTGCGCTGTGGTGATGACAGTAC
>JAEWML010000139.1 GCA_023393155.1 Bacillota bacterium | reverse complement strand
GTATAGAATAAAAGGTCCGGCCCCATGGCCGGACCTTTTTGCATGTGAACATTAGTGCGGATGCTGTTAGATTTCTATATTCTGCGCAAAGACGCAAAGGGGAAATCGGGTGGCGCTTCTTCCGATGAGGGAGACAGAGACTTGCTCAGTTGTCCCACTTCACGCCGGCGGCCTTGGCCGCCGCGTCGATGACGTGCCCGGCCAGCACGGTGGAGGTCACCGTGCCCACGCCGCCGGGAACCGGCGTGATGGCGGCGACCACCGGCTCTACGCTTGCGAAATCCGCGTCGCCGTGCATAGTGCCGTCGTCGTCCACATGGATTCCCACGTCAATGACCGTTTGGCCCGGGGCCACGCACGTACCGTCCACCGCCCCGGCTTTTCCGGCGGCCACAATCAAAACCTCCGCCCGGCGGCACTCTTCCGCCAGGTCTTTCGTGTGGGTGTGGCAGGTGGTGACGGTGGCGTTTCGGGCCAGCAGCAGCATGGCCGCGGGCTTTCCGATGACAAGGCTGCGCCCCACCACCGTCACCCGCTTTCCGTCCAAATCGCAGCCGTAGTGATCCAAAAGCTCCATGCAGGCCTGTGCGGTGCAAGGGGGATAGCCCGCGCCCTTTCCGGTGAATACCCGGGCAAGGGATCCGCCGGTGATGCAGTCCACATCCTTTTCGGGAAGCAGGGCTTCACAGGCCGCCTGCTCGTTCAGCGTTTTGGGCAGGGGGCGCAGCATCAAAAGGCCGTGGATGTCCGCAGCCCCGTTGACGCTCTGGACGGCCTCCATCAACTCCGCCTGCGTGCAGTCGGCGGATAGGGTCAGCTTTTTGACCGCCACCCCCAGCTTCTCGCAGCGCTTCACCGCGCCCCGCTCATAGGCCAGATCGTCGGGCCGCTCGCCAACCCGCAGAATGGCCAGCGTGGGCTTCACGCCTTTTTCCTCCAGCGTCCGAACCCGCTCCGCAAGACGAAGGCTCAAAGCCTCCGCCACTTCTTTTCCGCTTAAAATCCTTGCCATATGCGCTCTCCTCTCACTTTCCCCGAAGCTGGACCCGCACCGCGTCCGCCACTGCGGTGGCCCGCGCGCCGTATTCGCGCAGCAGCTCGTCGGTCCGGTGCTCCAGCGCCGCCGCCGTCACGCGGTTTTTCATGGTCTTCGTGTTGATAAACACATTCAGCGCGGCGCATTCCATGGCCGCCCGGCAGCAGGTCGCCCCGCAGCCCACGTCGGAAATCAACATCACGCTGCTTTTCTCCAGCAGCTCCTCCAGCAGCTCCACGGCTTTGGCGCACTGCTCCAGCGTTTCCATAGGCGCGGCGCAGGCCCGCGTGGTGGCCTCTTCCAGAACCGCGTCATGGGTGGGGTCGTCCTTGGGGATGGAATAGGCGCGGGATAAGGGCTCAAAGGCCGCCGCGTCCGCGTCCACCAGCTCTAAAAGGCGCTTTTGGATTTCAGCTCCTCTTTCAAGCAGGACGCGGAGGTCCTCCTCCACGGCGGCGTATTTTTTCCGCCCCAGAGTCATATTCCCCGCCATGGAACCCAGAGCGGAGCCCAGCGCGCCCACCAGGGCGGAGGCGCCGCCGCCGCCGGGAACCGGTACTTTGGCCGCGAGGAGGGAGGTAAACTCCCGGCAGGTTCGATCAATCAGCTTTTCGGGCATGGGCAAATCCTCCGTTTTTCTTTATCAGTTTTTGGAGCGTTCACTGCAAAGTAGTATACCCCCATCCCGGTAAAATTGCAACGTTGATGCAAGCTGCACAAAACATGGACGGACGCTGCAAGGGCGCGCCGGAAATCTGATGTTCGGCGTTGCCGGTGCGATAAAAAGCGCCCTCCGAGACTTCGGAGGGCGCCTTTGAGAAGAAAATCCGTTATTTTACCCGGACGATGCAGGTCAGGCTGTTCCCGTCGTAGGACATGGTGACGGTGGCCATACCCGCGGACACGCCGGTGACGGTTCCGCTGCCGTTGACGGTGGCCACGCCGGGATTGCTGCTGGACCAGGTCTGGGCGGTGGTGATTCCGGTGCTTTTGAGCTGGAAGCTCTCGCCCACGCCAAGAGTAAAGTCCTCCCGGTTCAGCTTTACCTCGCCGCCGGAGGGGGTCGTGGCGCCGGAGCCGCCGGAAGTGCCGGCGGTGCCAGAGCCTGCGCGCACCCGAACGATGCAAAGGCCCTTTCCGGTGCCGTCGGTGGCGTAGACATTGATGGTGCCAGCGGAAATGGCCGTCACCGTGCCGTTTTCATCCACGGAGGCAATTCCGTCGTCCTCGCTGTACCAGGTATAGCTCCCGCTGCCGCCGGAAACGGTCAGCTTTACCGCCGGGTCCCCCACCGGGAGGGTAAAGTCCGTTTTGGAGAGGGTCAGGGTGTCGGGCAGGGCCGCCACCTGCTCCACCGTCAGCTCGGAGGGGCCCGTTTCTGTTCCCGCTCCGGGCTCTATCACGCTTCCCGGCTCCTCACCTGAGGAGGACGAATCCCCGGAAGAATCTCCGGTCCCCGGCAGGCTGGTATCTCCGGAGGAGCCGCCGCTTTGAGACGGATCTACTTCGGAGGAGGAGACGCCCGGTTCCCCGCCGCCCAGCTTTTCCTTGATGCTGTCGCCGAAAAACAGCCAGCCCAGCGTCACCGCCAGCACCAGAATTACCACAACCAGCACAGGCGTCAGGATGCTGGGCTCCTTCCGGCAGGCGGAGCGCCGGGCGCCCTTGCGGCGGAAGGGCCGCTCCTCTGAAAGCGCGGCCTCCTCCTCGCAGAAGGGACAGCACTTATATGTATCGGAATACTTTTCCCCGCAGTCGGGGCAGCGTTTCATGGCCATGAATATCCTCCTTCGGAGCGGTGGGTATTTTACGATTACTTAACATAATATCGGGTTTTTCCGGCACAGTCAAGACCACGGGGACGAATTTTGCGGAATTCCGTTTTTTTCCGTGGTTTCCCCTTGCATTTGGGGGCCGCCGTCCCTATAATATTCTGAGGTTCTTCCCCCTGTTTTCCTTGCGGGGAATTGCCGGTGGCGGGCGGCGCGTGCCCCCGCGGAGAGGGGGAAAAGCCCGATGGATATTATTCTAATTGGCGTGGCGGGGGGCACTGGCTCCGGCAAGACCACCCTGACCCGGCGGCTGAAGGAGCATTTCGGGGAGGACGTCACCGTGGTGGGGCACGACAGCTATTACAAGCTGCAAGAGGGCGTCTCCTTAGAGGAGCGGACGCGGCAGAATTATGACCACCCCAGCGCCTTTGACACCGACCTGCTGATTGAGCACCTGCGGGCGCTGAAGCGGGGGGAATCCGTTGCGTGTCCCGTGTATTCCTTTACGGATTTTAACCGCACCGACCGGACGGTGACAGTTTTTCCCGCCAAGGTGATCATTGTGGAGGGAGTTTTGATTTTTCAGAATCCCATCCTGCGGGATATGTTCGATATCAAAATTTTCGTGGAGACGGACGCGGACGAGCGCATTCTGCGCCGCGCCCTGCGGGACGTGGAGGACCGCGGAAGAAGCCTCCAGTCCGTCGTCAAGCAGTATCTTACCACCGTGAAGCCCATGCATGAGCAGTATGTGGAGCCCTCCCGGAAGTACGCGGATATTATTGTGCTGGGGGGCGGGCGCAATCTGGTGGCGCTGGAAATGATGATTCAACGCATTCAGGCCCACATCGACAGGAATTAGCAGACAAGGGACCCGCCGCTGAGCGGGCCCCTTTTTTTGCGGATGTTGGACCGGGATTGCGCAGTTGCAACACTCCCCCTAAAAAATTAACAAATATTGTATTTACAATTACCATCAGCAGTACTTATAATGATACCAGTTCAACAGGCAGAAAACCGAAAAAGAAGCAATTCCACCCGGTTTTGCCCCCGGAAGGACGGGCCGCCGGGGCCGGGAGCCATAAATCAAGTGCAGTCTCAAAAAAGTCTTAAACGCAAAGGAGGAGGCGTCATGTCGGTGAAGCTGGAGCTGTATCGGGTATTCAAGGAGGTGGCGGAGGCGGGTAACATCTCCGTGGCCGCAAAAAATCTCTATATTTCCCAGTCGGCGGTAAGCCAGTCCATCAAGCAGTTGGAAAC
>JAEWML010000109.1 GCA_023393155.1 Bacillota bacterium | reverse complement strand
GTCCAACACCGCGCTGATCGACGGACTTTCCTCCGTCATCGAGCACCGGAGTCTGGAGTCCGGACAGCACATTCGCCGCATTCGCGGCTTTACCCGTATTTTGCTGCGGGAGGTGGCGCAGGAGCATCCCGAATACGCAATGAATGAACATACCATCGATGTGATTGCCAGCGCCTCCACCCTGCACGACATCGGAAAAATTGCCATTCCCGACGCGGTTTTGAACAAGCCCGGCCGCCTGACGCCGGAGGAGTTTGAGGTGATGAAGACCCATACCGTCAAGGGCTGCGAGATTTTGGCGGGGCTGGACCGGATGAGCGACCCGGAGTATCTGAGCTATGCCTACAATATTTGCCGATACCATCACGAGCGGTGGGACGGCAAGGGCTATCCCGAGGGGCTGCGGGAGAACAACATCCCCATCTGTGCACAGGTGGTGGCGGTGGCGGACTGTTTTGACGCGCTGACCACGGACCGGGTGTATAAGCAGGCGATTCCGGAGGAGGAGGCCTGCGACATGATCCTGCGGGGAGAGTGCGGCGTGTTCTCTGATGAGCTTCTGGAATGCTTTAAAACCGCCCAGCCGGAGTTTTTCCTGCTGGCCCGGAAGTATGCCGACGGGCTGCGTCCGGCGGACGCGGGAGCGGAGGAGATGCCCCGGCCCGTCCGCGCCTTCGCGGGGACCAGGACGGCCCGGAGTCAGGACAAGCTCTCCGCCATCTTCCGCCACCTGAACGCCACGGTGCTGGAGCTGGACTGGAACACCGGGAGCTATCGCCTGCTTTATCAGGCGGACCACAACTTTTCCGTATTCCTCCAGAAGCGGGCCGTAGACGACGCGGGGGCTATGTTTGTGCAGGCCTGCGTCCATCCGGAGGACCGGGAGAAAGCCTCGGCTCAGATGGACGGGGTGTACCATCGCTTTTTTACGGAAGGGTCCTTGGAGGATTCCAGCCGGTATCGCGTTTTGGACCGGGACACCGGAGAATACGTCTGGTACCGGAGCACCGTGCTGCGCCTTGGATCGGAAGACCCCCGGCGCTGTCAAGGCCTGGCCGTGTGGCGCAGGGAGACGGACCGGGCGGAGACGAGGGCGGGGCAGATGCTCTCGCCCGAGAAAGCGGAAAAGCCGAGCGTGCTTTATAACAGGCTTCCCACCGCGCTGCTGCGGCGCAGGAACGACCGGGAGCTCACCGTCACCCGTATGAACCGGGGTTTTTTGCGCCTGACGGGCTATACCGAGGAAGAGCTTGCCGCCCAATTTCAAAACCGTATGGTCTGCCTGCTGGACCCGGTGGACCGGGACCGGATGCTGGCCCATAGCCACAGGCAGTTGGCGGTGGGGCGCGAGTTACATTTGGAATACCGCCTGCACAGCGCCGATGGGCGCACGGTGTGGGTTCTGGAAGACAGTATTCTGCGCCGGGAGGCCGACGGACAAGAGTATTTTCAGTGCGTGCTGACGGACGTCACCGCCCAGAAGCGGGTGCAGGAGGATCTGCGTCAATGCTTGGAGCGGTATCAGGTGGCCGTCCAGCGGGAGGGAAGCATTGTCTTTGAGTGGGATATCGCCACGGATCGTTTTTTGACCTCTGGAAACTGGGAGCTGAAGATGGGCTATCAGCCCCGGAGCTATCTTCAAAAGGCGCTGGAGAGCAGCACCCGTATTTATCCGCTGGACATAAAAAATATCCTGCGGGTGATTCAGTCCATCCGGGACGGCGCCCTGCGGGAGGAGGCGGAATTTCGCCTGATTGCCGCCGACGGGCGGTATCGCTGGCAGCGGGCCAAGGCGGCGGTGAAGCTTGGAGGCGATGGAAGACCCTGCCGGGTGATCGGCGTTATTTCGGACGTGGAGGAGGAAAAGCAGGCGGCGCAGGAGCTGGCGGACCTGTCGAAGCGGGACGGGCTGACCGGGCTGTTCCACAAGGAGGTGGCCCGGGAGCGAATTGATATCCGCCTTGCCGCCATGGAGAAATCCGAAACCGCCGCCATGCTGGTGCTGGACGTGGACGGGTTTCGCCGCTTGAACGACCGGTATGGCCATATTTTCGGCGACGCGGTGCTCTCTGAGCTGGCAGGCGTGGTGAAGCGAACGTATCGGGACGGCGAGATTGCCGCCCGAATTGGCGGGGATGTGTTTTTGGTCTTTGTGCCGTCGGTTTTTTCCCAGAGCGCCGTTCTGGACGGGGCGCGCCGACTTTTGGAGGCGTGCGAAAACGTGATGCGATACTCCGGGCGGCCGATTTCGTGCAGCGTGGGCGTTGCGATGGCTCCGGCCCACGGACAGGACTGTGAGACGCTGCTTCAGCGCTGCGGCCACGCGCTCTGTCAGGCAAAGGAAACCGGCGGCGGAATTGCCGTGCTGGGCGAAGAGGATTTTTCCGCCGAAACCGGAGAGCTCGGAGAACTGCCTTACGCCGAAATTGACCCGGAGGCGGACGTTCAAATGGGCCTGTCTCGCATTCTGGGTGAAATTTTGCGGGACTGCCGCCTGTCCGGAGGCACGGAGGAAGCCGTGGCCGGTGCGCTGGAGAAGCTGGGACAGCTCTTCCATGTGAGCCGGGTGTATCTATACGAAAGCTCGGCGGACGGCGAGTATTGCTTTAATACCTTTGAATGGTGCGGCGAGGGTGTCGCACCGCTGCGGGCGGCCCGGCAGAGCACCCGCTGCCGGAGCATGGATATGTACTGCCACCAGAGCTTTGACGTCCGGGGAATTTTCCTCTGCCGGGAAGGGGAGACGCTGCCTGCCCCGCAAAAAAGGCTGCTGGAGGAGCGAAGCGCCCGCTCCATACTCCGCTGCGCAGTGAGGGAAAACGGGTATCTTTTGGGCTTTTTGGGGTTTGACGACTGCCAGCTCCACCGTTCCTGGACGGGGATGCAGGCAGAGGCGCTCAGCCTTGCCGCAAAGGTCATTTTCACGCTTTTGATGCAGAGCAGGGAGCCTGGGGAAATTCGGTATACGACGGAAGAGGACTGAATTTGAACAAGCGAGGACAGCCAAGTGGCTGTCCTCGCTTTTCCGGCTCCCGGGGCAAAACGCCCCGGCATTCACTTTTTCAAAACCTCATTCCGGATATAGGCAAAGGCGGCGTCCTCACCCTCGTCCTTCAGCCTGGTCAGCATGGATTCCAGAAGGTCGGCGGTCTTGGGATTTAAAATCGTGTGGGATTTTGAG
>JAEWML010000068.1 GCA_023393155.1 Bacillota bacterium | reverse complement strand
TCTCGGTCTTCTCCTTGATCTGGTCAAAGGCCGTGTAGACCACCTTCTGGGCTACGCCCTTCTTGCCGTCCAGCATCACGCTGTTGACCAGCTTGGTCACCAGAACAGAGCCGTATACGGGATCGGGCAAAACCTCTCTTTTGGGAACGTTACCTCTTCTCGGCACGATACTTCCCTCCTTCATAATAATATGATGTCATAGGTACTCAAAAGGCAAATCTGCCTTCCGTGAATGCCCGCCAAAGAGGTGATCTATATAAACCTATTCGGCAAAGCTTTCAGTGAGTTGTCCTTACTTGGACTTGGGCCGCTTGGCGCCGTACTTGGAACGGGCCTGCATCCGGCCGGAAACGCCCTGTGCATCCAGAGTACCGCGGACAATGTGGTACCGAACGCCGGGAAGATCCTTCACGCGGCCGCCGCGGATCATGACGACGGAGTGCTCCTGCAGGGAGTGACCCACGCCGGGGATATAGGCGGTGACCTCGTAGCCGTTGGTCAGGCGAACACGGGCGATCTTACGCAGAGCGGAGTTGGGCTTCTTGGGGGTGGCCGTTCTCACAGCGGTGCAAACGCCTCTCTTCTGAGGGGAGGGCAGATCGGTGCTCCGGTTCTTCAGGGTGTTCAGGCCAAACTGCAGCGCGGGGGATGCAGACTTGTAGCTGGCCTGCTCCCGTCCTTTACGGACCAGTTGGTTAAAAGTAGGCATACTGTTCTCCTTTCTTGTCAAATGTGTTGACTGTAAAACGCACAGCCTTTATTTTTTGCGGAAAGCCGGTAAGCTATTCCGAAAAAACCGAAATGTTCCATCCTATTTTAAAAGGACGGCCACGGCGGCGCCCACGCTGATGCGGCAGGCGGCGCCAAGCTGCGCCATGGTGTGCTCCCCTTCAACGGGAACCCCCATCTCCTCGCAGCTTTTTGCAAGGGCCTCCAGCAGCGCCGGGTCCGCATCGCAGGCCAGAAACGCCTTTGTGGCCTGTCCCTGCGCAATGGCCCGGTGGGACTGCTTCACGCCCACGACTCTGGATTTTCCTGTCAGTTCCTCCAGCACGGGGTTCTCCCTCACATTCGCATGGCAAAATTCGCGGAATATCCGCGCAGAATGAAATTATACCATGACTTTTTGCCGCAGTCAAGCATTTGTTCCCAGCATTTCCTTTCCGGCGGGCCTTTTCCGTGCAGAAATCCCCATCAGTCTTTTTTCAAAAAAATCCCCGGAACCAAGCGGTTCCGGGGATTTCGTGAAAAATCAACGCTTGGAGAACTGAGGCGCGCGACGGGCGGCTTTGAGGCCGTACTTCTTGCGCTCCTTCATGCGGGGGTCGCGGGTCAGGAAGCCGGCCTTCTTCAGGATGGGCCGATTGTCCTCGCTGGCCAGCAGCAGGGCGCGGGCAATGCCGTGGCGCAGGGCGCCAGCCTGACCGGACACGCCGCCGCCGGCAACGGTGGCCACAACGTCCATCTTACCGGTGTTGGAGGTGGACTCCAGCGGCTGACGGACCACCATCTTCAGGGTATCCAGGCCGAAATACTCGTCAATGTCCCGGCCGTTGATAATAATAGAACCTGTGCCGTTGGGGAACAGGTGGACGCGAGCCACGGAGGACTTTCTCCGGCCGGTGCCGTACAGATAGGGCTTCTTAGACTGATACATTCTGTTCTTCCTCCTTATTCCGCGTCGAGCGCCACGGGCATCTGTGCCTGCTGCTCATGGTTTTCGCCGGCATAGATGTGCAGCCGGGTCAGAGAAGAGCGGCCGACGCTGTTCTTGGGCAGCATGCCCCGGACAGCTTCACGCATGGCCAGCTCCGGCTTCTCCTGCATCAGGATGCGATAGGGAGTCTCCTTCAGGCCGCCGATCCAGCCGGAATGTCTCCGGTAGATCTTCTGGTTGCCCTTGTCGCCGGTCAGCACCGCCTTGGAGGCGTTGATGATGACGACAAAGTCACCGCAGTCGGCATGGGGGGTAAAGGTGGGCTTGGTCTTGCCGCGCAGAATATCGGCAGCTCGGACGGCCGTCTTGCCCAGGGGCTTTCCGGCGGCGTCCAGGATGTACCACTTGCGCTCAATATTGGACGCGTTGGCCATAAAAGTGGACATGTTCTTTCCTCCGTATATGAAATTCTTGATCTTCTTTACAAACCTGACGGATCAGGGTAAAATCAAAGCACGTTTATTTATACCACCCTATTTCGGCAATGTCAACACAAATTTGATTTAGATATATGATACCTTTTATTATCTTTATTTTTCTCTTAATATCTCTTGAAATCAAACCTTCAACTTTTGATTTTATAAAAAAGGCGGAGGCGCTTCTCCGCCTCCGTCTTTGATCAAGTGCCTTATTTAATATGTAGCCGCTAGAGAATCCACTGCACCAGCAGCAGCAGCACAAATCCCGGCAGGCCGAGAATCCCCACCACCAGGGCGTTCCAGATGTTCAGGCCCAGGGCGATGCCGGTCCACGGCGCCGTCAGCCCCGCAAGATACAGCGCGAGAAAGCCCAGAAAGGTGTTTGCCAGCAGCTTGACAGCCAGCTTCAGCGGCGCTTTGAAAATGCGCAGCAGCGCCGCCAGCAGAAACACCGCCAGCACTCCCAGAATGATTTTATGACTTAAGTCCATGTGGCGGCCTCCTCCGTCCGGGTCATCGCCGCCGTGTCGGGGCAGCGGGCCTTGATGGCGCGGATCAGGTAATTGCACCGGGCTTTGGCCGCGCTGATCTGGTAGACGCAGGATTCCACCAGCTCCGGGTCCGTTGCCAGATCGAACTGGCGATACGCCAGAGACAGCTCGCCTTGGGCCGCGCGCAGCTCGCTTTGCAGGACCGACAGCTCGGACTCCTGCACGGGACGCTTGGAAAAGAATACGTTTTTCATATGACTCCCCCGTTTCTTTGCGCACTATATCTTACGGGGAGTTTGGACAATTATTCCAATTTCTATACGGAGGTTTCCATGGAGCACGAGGATTTTATGCGCCGGGCGCTGGGACTGGCCCGGGAGGCCGCGGAAGCCGGGGAGGTTCCGGTGGGCTGCGTCATCGTTCGGGAGGGCGAAATTGTCGGCGAGGGCCGCAACCGGCGGGAGGAATGCGGCCTTGCCTCCGCTCACGCGGAGATGGACGCCATTGCCGCCGCGAACCGCAGCCTTGGTGACTGGCGGCTGGAGAATTGCTCCCTGTATGTGACGCTGGAGCCCTGCCCCATG
>JAEWML010000097.1 GCA_023393155.1 Bacillota bacterium | reverse complement strand
CAGCATCTGCTGCTCGCCGCCGGACAAAGTCCCCGCCAACTGCCAGGAGCGCTCCTGCAACCGGGGAAACAGCTCGTAAACCCAGCTCAAATCCTTTTCGATCTCTGCCTTATCCTTACGCAGATACGCCCCGATTTTCAGGTTTTCCAGCACCGTTAAATCCGCGAAAACCCGCCGTCCCTCCGGGGACAGGGCAATGCCGCTGCTGATAATCTGGTCGATGCTCCGGCCAGTCAGCTCCGTATCGTTCCACCGGATGGAGCCGGAATCAGCCTTTACAAGGCCGGTGATGGTCCGCAGCGTGGTGGACTTTCCAGCGCCGTTGGCGCCGATCAGAGTGACGATTTTTCCGTCGGGAACTTCCATGGAAATGCCCCGCAGCGCCTGAATGCCACCGTAGGATACCTTCAGATTGTCGATTTTAAGCATCTTCCGCCACCCCCAGATACGCGTCGATCACGCGCTGATCGTTCTGAATGCTGGCTGGGGTGCCCTTGGCAATCAGTCCGCCGAAGTCCAGCACGTAAATGCGGTCGGAAATATCCATGACCAAATCCATATGGTGCTCGATCAGGAACACAGTCAGCCCCAACTCGGAGCGGATGCGGCCGATAAACTCCGTCAAGTCGTTGGTTTCCTGAGGGTTCATGCCCGCCGCCGGTTCATCCAGCAACAGCAGCTTCGGCTCCGTTGCCAGCGCCCGGGCAATCTCCAGCCGGCGCTGCTTGCCATAGGGCAGGGAGGTTGCCAGCTCGTCCCGCAGCCCGCCAAGGCCCACAATATCCAGCAGCCGCTCCACGTCGGCCCGCTGGGCCTCCTCCTCCCGCCGGTTCAGGCGGAAGGTGGCGGAAAACAGGTTGGAGGTGCGCCGCAGGTGCTTTGCAATCAGGATGTTGTCAAACACCGTCTGGGATTTCCACAGCCGAATGTTCTGAAAGGTCCGAGCCATACCCAACTTGGTGATACGGTCCGGGGTTGGCGCCAAAACCTTGTCGGTAAAGGCCGCGGGGTCGCGTTCCCGCTCGGACTCTTTTATGGCGTCCCACTCCTCCGGCGTCGCTCCCGTACCAGAGAGGCGGAACGCGGCGGTATACAACTCCGGATTCTGCCCTTTGTAAAGCTTTTTCATCTTTCCCTGAGGGTGGTTGCGCACGATGGTTTCTCCGCAAAACTCCACCAGCCCATTGCTGGGCGCATATACTCCGGTAATGACGTTGAAGGCGGTGGTCTTTCCCGCGCCGTTGGGTCCGATGAGGGAGACAATCTCTCCCTTGTTGATTTCCAGATTCAAATTGTCCACAGCCACCACGCCGCCGAACTGCATGGTGGCGTTTTCCACGCGCAGTACATTTTCTCTCATTTACCCGCACCTGCCTTTGCTCTTGCGGAGCGTCTCTTTCTTCTCAGGTCCCACAGCTCCTGATCGCCCATGATGCCCTTCCGGAAGAACAGCACTACAATCATGATGACCACGGAGAACACCACCATGCGGAAGCCGGAGCGCAGCAGCGGCAGCTTCAAATTGGAACTCAGCAGGAACCACACGTCCCAACCCAGCGCCAAAGCCGCCAATATAAGCGCCAGGACAGGGCTCCAGTCCACTGTAAGCCGTCCTCCCGCGCGGGAGACAAGCTTTCTGCCGCTGCGCTTCAGCCGCAGCAGGCCAAAGCCCGCAACCACGGCGATCAAAGCCGCCAGCAGGGCGCAAAGCTGCACCTTGGCGCCGAAATTTTTCAAAACCGTCTCGTTATCCAAGAACCGCAGCCACCACTCCGAGCAGCCCACGAACAGAAACGAACCCAGCACGGACCCGGTGACGGACCCGATCCCGCCGATGACCACAATCAGCAGAATTTCGTAGGTCATGGCCGCCTTGAAAGCCGTAGCCTGCACACTGGCCTGAAACATGGCCAGCATGGCGCCGGAAATTCCGGCGAAAAAGGAGCTGATGACAAAGCTCATCCGCTTGTGGCTGGCCAGGCTGATACCCATGGCCTCCGCGGCCACCTCGTCGTCCCGGATAGCCTTGAAGGCCCGGCCATAGGTGGAGTTAATCAGCAGCACCACAATCAGGATACACGCCCCCGCAAACAGGAAGGGCATCATCGTGGTGAGCTTCAGCTCTCCCAAATGGAAGTCGGAGAATCCGGTAAACCCATACAGCAGGTTGGAGCCGTTGGTGACGGGGCCAAGACCCTCATACTGCACCACGGAGCGGATAATTTCCGCAAAGCCCAGCGTGGCAATGGCCAGATAGTCGCTCTTCAGTTTTAAAACCGGCAATCCGATGAACCAGGCGAACAGCGCCGCCACACATCCCGCCAGAATCAGGCAGAGTACCACGCCCAAAAACACGCCAAACTGGCCCATAGAGCTGCCCAAACTCTCCGTTACGGAGAAGCCAAGGCCCCCGCTGGGATACCGCTGATAAACGCTGGCCTGCCGCGCCACGGGGACGGTGAGAACGGCGTAGGTATAGGCCCCCAGCAGCATAAAGCCCGCCTGTCCAAGGGAAAAGAGGCCCGTAAAGCCGTTTAAAAGGTTCATGGACACAGCCACCAGCGCATAAATCGCACCCTTTTGCAGCACCGTCAGCAGCATGGACGGAACCACCTTGGACGGCAGATTGTCAAGCACCACCACCGCCGCCAGCACGGCGGCCGCAATGAGCAAGGCAATCCAGGTCTTTTTATAATCTTTTTTCTTGATCATTCCGTCACACCTTCTCCGTCAAATTCTCTCCGAAGAGGCCGGTGGGTTTCACCGCGAGAATCACAATCAGCAGGGCAAAGGTGAACGCGTCGGAAAACGTGGTCAGACCCGCACCCTTGATGAGGCTCTCGCAGATGCCGATGATGAAGCCGCCGATCACCGCGCCCGGAACAGACCCGATGCCGCCAAACACGGCGGCTACGAAGGCCTTCAGCCCCGGCATAGCGCCGATGGTGGGGGTGACGGTGGCGTAATTGGAAAAGTACAGCATGGAGCCAACAGCCGCCAGAAAGGATCCCACCACAAAGGTGAAGCTGATAACGTTGTTGATTTTGATGCCCATAAGCTGCGCCGTTTCGAAATCCCGGGACGCGGCTCGCATGGCCATGCCAATTTTGGTCCGCTTGATGAGCAGCACCAACCCCGCCACCAGCACCACCACCAGAAACGGGGTAATGACGGTGACCCGGCTGGTGGAGTTGCCCGCCACGTTCACGCTGTCGCTGATCCAGGGCAGCACGGGATACTGCTTGGCAAGGCCGCCGGTGAGATACCACATGGCGTTTTGCAGCAAATAGCTCATGCCGATGGCTGAAATCATAACGGACATCCGGGGCGCGGTGCGCAGGGGGCGATAGGCCACCTTTTCCACCAGCACGGCCAGAGCCACCGTCAGCACGATGGTCAGCGGAATGGAAACACTCAGGGGCATGGTGGCGGCGGCGTAAACCATCACAAAGCCAGCCACCGTAAAAATATCGCCGTGGGCAAAGTTAATCAGGCGCAAAATGCCATATACCATCGTGTATCCAATGGCAATCAGGGCATACTGCCCACCCACGGAGATGCCTGCCAGTATATAGGGCAGGATTTGTTCTAGCATGGGATTCCCTCCGTTTTCATTGTGTCCCGCGCAAGCGCGGGCTTCCCGTTAAACCGTTTCCTGTGATGCGGGCCTTGCCCGCGGTCTGGGGCTGCTTCTGTTCTGCATCGAACCCTTCGGC
>JAEWML010000022.1 GCA_023393155.1 Bacillota bacterium | reverse complement strand
AAAATATCGGCATTGTTATGTACGTTTTTATCATAGATATGGATGGTCGGCTTGGTCCAGTTCACCTGCTGGAGCAGCAAACTGTTTTCCGGCGGATAGAGAAAAAACATGCCCGCAAACGGAATTTGATTACAGATCTGCAATATGCGTGTTTCCTGCGAAATCTCGCGAAACGTATTAAATGCCAGCAGGGAATAGCCCAATTCCTTGGCGCGGCGCTGCATGGCCTCCACCATATGGACATAGTAGAGATTTGAGAGCGTGGGAGTGATGGCCACCAGCACCTTGTTTTCAAGGGCAGCCGCTTTGGACACGCTGCTTCGCATGTACCCCAATTCATTGCAGGCGTCTATCACGCGGCGGCAGGTTCTCTCGGGAAACTTGCTGCCCTCTTTCCCATTGAGAATCATAGAGACGGTGGCAGCGGAAACGCCCGCCCGCTTTGCAACATCCTTTGCCGTTACCCGTGGCTTTTTCATAACGCTCACCTCTTTTTCTGCACAGCAATGTCGAGCTTGCAATTTAAATGTGTTTTGCCGTGACGTTGGATAAAGGCCTCGGCTTAACGCCAATTAACTTCCTGTCACCCAATCGTCCCCATGGTTCTGCATCAGCTTTTTCGGACTTTATCAGCCGCTTTTTTCAATTATAGCCGAACAAGCGGCAATGTTCAATAAAATATCATCTGATTTTAACGGCGTGCCGCCAGCTAACTTTTAGGAGGCCCACTATCAGAGAAAGCCCCGAAGTTCACGGCTGCCAATTCGGCAAAAACGGCTGGACCGTAAGCTGCGCCGGAATCACGGGCATAGAAAAAGCCAGCCTAAAACAGATGCGGCATGTCTGTTTTAGGCTGGTCATATCATCGTTATCCCTGTACCGGCTGCAACGAAAGCATACCGGGAGCTTTTCGCAGCTTGAAAGCTATTTTAACACAAATATAGCCAAGGCGACAAACGCTGGCTTGTATCGCTGGTGCTGATACTCTGACCGACTCTGAAACCGGACAGATTTTGCACTCTAAAATTGATTGGAGGTGCGTCTCCTCCTGGTGATGCACCCGCGGTAAATCCGCCGATGATCGATGCATTGACCTGACTATATACCGCCAGATAGTATGATGTATTGGCCCTGAGCGTAACCGATGCAGTGAGCGGAATCACAAAAAACCCTCCAAAAATGGAATTGACTGTGTTTGTTACTGCAACAACCTCAGCCTGACTATTGCCGCCTGTTGGCATGAGAATTGCCATTTGAAAAACTCCCGTACCTGCGCCTGCCTGCATAAAGTAAGCGGCTATCTCTGTAACCTCCTTATCAGAACCACAGTCAAATATTAGCGCGGCAAAAGCCTCGTTATTTCCTCTGCCTTAATTATAAGAAATCCCGGCGTTAATTGTTCCCAGTGTCCCGGTTTCAATATAAGTATTATTTGCACTTGCAGGCCCGGTTGGACCGGTAGCTCCTGTGGCTTCTGTGTCGCCGGCGGGACCCTGAACTCCCTGCTTCCGTTGGGGCCTTGCACGCCCTGCGGGGCCAGTGGGGCCGATGGGGCCGATGAGGTAGCCGTTGCAGCAACACGGATCGCATGGCAATCGACAAGAAGTGCTGAACTCTGCGTTTTTATGGACAATCATGAAAGTAACTCCTTAAGCGACGGTCCATGTACGGTTAATAAATTAAACCGAAAATATGTCTTCTTTTTATGATAATACAGTATATGCTTTGAGCAAAATGGAGAAACAGAAACGCCAAACTGTCAATTTACATGCGGCTGCCATGGAGTGTTAAAGCAAATCCTCCGGCTTAACTCCGAGCGCTTTAGCGATAATCAGCAAGTCTTTATCCGTTACCATTTTTGTCTGCCCCTCAATTTTCGAGAGGCAGGAACCGGTGATCTCCATGCCCTCGGACTGGAGTTTGGCAAGCAGTTCCTTCTGCTTCAGCCCTTTTTCAAGACGTATTTTCGTTATATGCGCGCCTACGACGTTCATTTCGCCGAGTGGATGTTTTCGTGGTTTCAAGATCAACACCTCAAATATATAATTCTTTTGAGAGAATTATATATCCATACAGTCTTGACATAATTCTATTGATGGAATTATAATAAATATATCTCCACATATAGAATTATACGCGAGGTGTTTACCATGCCGGACTATAAAGAAATGTATATCACACTATTTAAAGAGACAACAAAAGCTATCAGTATCCTTCAAACAGCACAGCAAAGAACAGAAGAAATCTATATCTCAGACGATACGGAAAATAATTTCATATTGCTCAAGCCCCATAAGGATGAGAAGGACAAAGATTAGAGGAAAGAAAAAGGCTGGACATCATCAAGCAAACCGATGATGTCCAGCCTTTTTTATGGAGTTTTATGCTTCTTTCGTGGGCCTCTCGGCTTAAATTCCGGGCGGCGCTTCACACTGTTGGGAAAAAGTCGTAGTCAAAATAAAGCAATAATCCGAACCCGTCTCCGACGGGGACTAACCGTCTGACTTGGTTCGGATTATATGGGTTTGGTGCCGGTGGCCGGACTCGAACCGGCACGCTGTCGCCAGCGGTGGATTTTGAGTCCACTACGTCTACCAATTCCATCACACCGGCAGGTGTAACGGGAGTATTATAGCACAACGCCACGAAACGTTCAAGAGGATTTTCTTGTTTTTCTGAAAGATTGCAAAGTAAGGCCACTGCGCAGAAATAGGCCGGGGGAACGAGCTATCGTTCCCCCGGCGTTTGTTTTCCGTTTACGGTGCGATCAAATAGGATACGCCATCCTCGGGCGCTCCCGGCTGGGCCAGCACCGGCACCAGCTCCGTATCTTTGCTGACGACGGCAAGCCGCGTCCGCAGGGAATCCAATTCGGTCCCATCCCCGGACGCAGAGACATAGACCCGGTCCATCAAAGGCGCGATATCCTCCAGAGACTGTCCCGATACGGCGGCGGTCCCCTCAGCAGCAAGCGCCCCGGTGGAGGCGAATAGCTCCGGCGGCAGCAAAATGGACAGCTTCACGTCATACTCCGCCAGCGCCGCTTTCATCTCAGTCAAAAACGCGTTGATTCCCTGACGCAGACTGTCCGGCAATCCGGTGGCCGCCGGACCGTAGTCAATCTTGTTGAGCTTTCCCACGGTGGGATAGCTCACGTCCGTCAGCAGAATTTCGTCAAAGCCGGCCGCCGCGCAGGCAGTGGCCAAATCAACGAGATACTGCCGTGCCCCCTCCTTGGCGGGGTCCAGCCAGCGTTCGTTGTTCCCGTCGTAAAAGACATAGCCGCCGGTGTTTTTCAGGCCCCTGACCGCAAGATCCGCGCTGGAGGCCACAGGATCCCGGAAGCAGGCAATTTTGGCGACGGCATAAACGGCCTCGTCCTTCAGCATATCCCCCAGCGCCGCAGCGGAGCCTTCCACGGTCCTCACCGACGACGGCGGCGCGGCCTGAGAATCAATATAAACCAAGCCGTCCGCAGCCTTCACGGTATATACCGCGGCGTCATACGCCCCACCGGGGGAAACTGCGGCCCAAACGGCTTTCCAGTCGGTCAGGGGGCCTACCGGAAGCGCCGCGGCCTGAACGCTCCGCTGCTCCGGCTCCTCAATAGTAAAACTTGCATCGCCGGGTTCATCCACCGGTGTGCTGCCGGAGCCCTCCGGCTGGTCCTTTGAAAATTGCGGCAGATCCAGCCTTGGGCGGTCGGAATCGTCGTAGACCACGTACTTTTGCAGCCGAATCACCGCCAGAGCCCCCAAAATCACCAGCACCAGCAAAACCGCCAGCAGAATCTTCCACTTGGGACCCTTTCCATGGTAGCTGCTGTATCCTCTCGGTCCCCCCATAGCGTTCCTCCTCCGAAGTTTTTGCTCAGTCCCCGATGGCGTCCATCAGAGCCACGCGGCGGGCGTGCCGTCCGCCCTCGAAGTCGGTATTCAGAAAGACCTTTACCATTTCCAGCGCCAGCAGCGGCCCTGTAAAGCCCGCGCCCACGGCCAGCATGTTGGCGTTATTGTGCTGGCGGCAAAGCTTTGCCTCCAGCGTGTCCGCACAGTGGGCGCAGCGAATCCCCTTCACCTTATTGGCGGCAATGGAGATGCCGATGCCGGTGGTGCAGATGACGACGCCCTGCTCGCATTCGCCGGAGGCCACGGCCCGGGCCGCCGCCTCGCCAAACACGGGATAGTCGCAGCTCTCTGTGGAAAAGCACCCGAAGTCGTGGCACTCGTACCCGTCTTTCTCCAACTGCTGCTTGATTTTTTCCTTCAGCTCAAATCCGCCGTGGTCGGCGCCCAGTGCGATTTTCATAAAAACTTCCTCGCATTCATCTGTTTGACGGCATGACTCTCAGGCCCCGGCGCGGCAAACGCCGCGTCCCGCGCTCCGGTCCGCCGGAGGGTGCAAAGCACCTTTTGTTCATCTTACACGCAATTGTAGAAATTTGCAAGACATCCCTTACAGGGCGTGCCAGACGGGCCGCTGCTTTTCAAAGGTGCAAAAGCGGGTAAAGCCGCACTCCCGCAGCAAGGCCTGCCCCTCCCGAATCCCTTTGCCCACATCCGTGGGCCGGTGAGCGTCGCTGCCAAGCGTAATCAGCTCGCCTCCAAGGCTGCGGTACAGCCTCAGCCACTGTGCGTCGGGGAGAAACCGCCCGCCCCGGGTGGTGTTCACCTCGATGCCCCGCCCGCCTTGAATCAGCGTCCGCAAAATCTCCTCCAGCTCCGCACCGTAGCCGTCCAGACTGATGTGAAAGCCCCGGTAGTCGTTCATATACCGCAGGGGCAGCGTCATGTGGCCCAGCACGGTGAATTTTCCCCACAGGGCCATTTTCAACAGGTTTCCAAGATAGTCCTCAACCTCGGCATAGCAGGTTTTCTCGTCCGGCTCCTGCATCCACCCGATGTCCTGAAGACCAAACCGCTCGGAGAGCATATGGACGGAGCCGATGATAAAATCCAACTCCGGCACACCCGCGAGCAGCCGCTCCGTCCGGGCCTCGTCCACCTGCGCGTCTCCCAACTCCAGCCCCAGCCGCAGTTTCACCGGGCCGGACCAGCGGGCGGCAGTCTCGGCATATTCCGCCGTCAGCGCTCCCCAGTCAAATTCCTCCAGCGGGATGACCGTGCGGGGCTTCACCGGCTCAAAGTGGTCGGTAAAGCAGAGTTCGTCCAGTCCCGCTTCCGCGGCGGCGGCGGCCATTTCCAGCATAGGCGCGGTGCTGTCGGGGGAGACGCGGGAATGGGTGTGGTAATCGGCCAGATACATGGAGCGCCTCACTTTTTGTATTTCTTAAAAAACTTCTTGCGGTCCTCGTAATTACTGTCGCCCACGGACTCGGCAAATTTTATAAGGGCCTCCTTCTGGGCCTTGTTCAGGTTTTTGGGAGTTTCGATGTAAACGGTGACATACTGGTCGCCCCGGCCACGGCCGTTCAGCAGGGGAATGCCCTTGCCCCGCAGGCGGAAGGTGGTGCCGGTCTGGGTGCCCTCGGGCAGGGTGTATTTCACCTTCCCGTCAATGGTGGGAATCTCCAGCTCCGCCCCCAGCACCGCCTGCGCAAAGGTGATGGGCGCCTCGCACAACACGCTGTTGCCCTCCCGGCGGAACAGCTCGTGGGGCTTCACCGTGATGGTGATGAGCAGGTCCCCGGCGGGGCCACCGTTTTTGCCCGCGTGGCCCTGACCCCGGATGGAGATGGTCTGGCCATCGTCAATTCCTGCGGGAACCTTCACCTCGATGGTGTGGCGGCTGCGAAGCATGCCGGTGCCGTAGCACTCCTTGCAGGGCTGGTGGATAATGCGGCCCTTCCCGCCGCAGCGGGGGCAGGGGCCGGTTGACGCAAACACGCCCAAAGGCGTCTGCTTGCGGGTTTGCACCGTGCCGCTGCCATGGCAGTCGGGGCAGATTTCCGGGGTGGTCCCCGGTTCGCAGCCGCTTCCCTTGCAGGTGTCGCAGCTCTCGTACCGCTCCACCGTCACCGACTTGTCGCAGCCAAAGGCCGCCTCCTCAAAGGAAACGGACACGGCCTGACGGATGCTCTCGCCCCGCTGGGGCGCGTTGGGATTGGCCCGGCGCTGTCCGCCGAAGCCCCCGCCGAAAAAGCTGCCGAAAATGTCCCCCAGATCGCCAAAGTCAAAGCCGCCCGCGCCGCCGTAGCCTCCTCCGAAATTGGGGTCTACGCCGGCGTGGCCGTATTGGTCGTATCGGGTCTTTTTATCTGAGTCGGACAAAACCTCGTAGGCCTCGTTGACCTCCTTGAACCGGGTTTCCGCCGCCTTGTCTCCGGGGTTCAAATCCGGATGGTTCTCCTTGGCCAGCTTGCGGTAGGCCTTTTTAATCGCGTCCTCGGACGCATCCCGGGCAACCCCCAGAATCTCGTAATAATCACGTTTTTGATCTGCCATACAGTGCCTAAGTCCACGAATTCTCTCCGCCGCCGCGGCGGACAGGCTTCGCTTCCTTATTCCTCCTCTCCGTCCCGCATCCTCGGCGCGGCGCCTTGGGTCGGGCTATACGGGGTATGCGGAGCCGCCGCCAGGGCCGCTCCGCATTCCATTAACTTGTTACTGATTGCCGTCCTTTTTGTCCTCTTCATCCACGACCTTATAGTCTGCGTCGTAGTACTGGCCCTGCTGGCCGCCCGCGTCTGGACCCGCGCCGGGCTGCTCACCCTGCTGGGGGCCTGCCTGCTGGTAGAGCTTTTCACTCACGGCGTAAAATGCCTGCGTCAGCTCCTCAGTGGCGGCCTTGATCGCGGCACTGTCGGTCCCCTTGAGGACCTCCTTCAGCTTGTCGATGCCGGACTGCACCTTGGCCTTGTCGTCGGCGGGAATTTTATCGCCCATTTCGTTCAGGGTCTTCTCAGACTGGTAAACCATCTGGTCGGCCTGATTGCGGGTTTCCACTTCCTCTTTCAGCTTCGCGTCCTGGGATGCAAACTGCTCCGCCTCGCGCACGGCCCGCTCAATGTCGTCCTTGCTCATGTTGGTGGAGGAGGTGATGGTGATATGCTGCTCCTTGCCGGTGCCCAAATCCTTGGCGGAGACGTTGACAATGCCGTTGGCGTCGATATCAAACGTAACCTCAATCTGGGGCACGCCGCGGCGGGCCGGGGCGATTCCGTCCAGATGGAAGCGGCCCAGAGACTTATTGGCCGCGGCCATCTCCCGCTCGCCCTGAAGCACGTTGACCTCCACGGAGGTTTGGTTGTCGGCGGCGGTGGAGAACACCTGGCTCTTCTTCACAGGGATGGTGGTATTGCGGTCGATGAGCTTGGTGAACACGCCGCCCATCGTCTCAATGCCGAGGGACAGGGGCGTCACGTCCAGCAGCAGCAGACCCTTCACATCGCCAGTGAGAACGCCCGCCTGAAGCGCCGCGCCCATGGCCACGCACTCATCGGGGTTGATGCCCTTGAAGGGATCGCTGCCGGTGAAGCCCTTCACAGCATCCTGTACGGCGGGAATCCGGCTGGAGCCGCCCACAAGCAACACCTTGTTCAACTCGGAGGGCTTGAGGCCCGCGTCGGACATCGCCTGACGCACGGGACCCATGGTGGCGTCCACCAAATGGCTGGTCAGCTCGTTGAACTTGGCCCGGGTGAGGGTCACGTCCAGATGCTTGGGGCCGTTGGCGTCGGCGGTGATATAGGGGAGGTTGATGTTGGAGCTGGTGACGCCGGAAAGCTCCACCTTGGCCTTTTCGGCGGCTTCCTTCAGCCGCTGCATGGCCACCTTGTCGCTGGAGAGGTCCACGCCGTCGCTCCGCTTGAATTCGCTTACCAGATACTTCATGACACATTCGTCAAAGTCGTCGCCGCCCAGCCGGTTGTTGCCGGCGGTTGCCAGCACCTCGATCACGCCGTCGTCAATTTCCAAAATGGACACGTCGAAGGTGCCGCCGCCCAGATCGTACACCATGATTTTCTGGGACTGCTCCTTGTCCACACCGTAGGCCAGAGCGGCGGCGGTGGGCTCGTTGATAATGCGCTTGACCTCAAGGCCCGCGATCTTGCCCGCGTCCTTGGTGGCCTGACGCTGCGCGTCGGTAAAATAGGCGGGAACGGTGATGACCGCCTCGGTGACGGAGCTGCCGAGATAGGCTTCCGCGTCGGCCTTCAGCTTTTGCAGAATCATGGCGCTGATCTCCTGCGGAGTATAGGCCTTCCCGTCAATGGTGACCTTGTGGTCGGTGCCCATCTCCCGCTTGATGGAAGAGATGGTGCGGTCCGGGTTGGTGATGGCCTGACGCTTTGCCACCTGACCGACCATACGCTCGCCGGTCTTGGAAAACGCCACCACGGACGGGGTGGTGCGGTTGCCCTCGGCGTTGGCAATGACGATGGCCTCGCCGCCTTCCATCACCGCCACGCAGGAGTTGGTGGTACCCAAATCGATTCCGATTACTTTAGACATAATGAATTCCTCCTATATCGCAACATAAAAAATTACAAATCCAACAAATTTAATTGGCCACGCGGACGGCGGCGAAGCGCAGCACCTTGTCGCCCATCATAAAGCCCGCCTGAAATACGTCCGCCACCACGCTTTCGCCCAGCGTCTCGTCGTCGATATGCATGACCGCGTTGTGCCGGTTGGGGTCAAAGGGCTGGCCCAGCGCTTCCATCTCGGTGACGCCCAGATTGGCGAGCACCTCTTTATACTGGGTGAAAATCATTTCCAGTCCCTTTTTGTGAGGAGACTCTTCGTCGCCTCCGGCCTTCATGGCACGCTCCAGATTGTCATACACAGCCAAAAAGGAGATGACGGTGTCGGCCTTGGCGTCCTGATAGATGGACTCCTTTTCCTTGGCGGTGCGCTTGCGGTAGTTGTCATATTCGGCGGCAAGGCGCAGGTATTTGTCCTGCTCGGCGGCGAGCGCCTTGGCAAGTCCTTCCATCTTCTCCATCTGCTCGCGCGTGACGGTGAAGGTCTCCTGCTCCTCGGGGA
>JAEWML010000253.1 GCA_023393155.1 Bacillota bacterium | reverse complement strand
GCCGTGCATCAATTGAAAAACAGGGGGGCCTTCGGCTGTGCCGGAGGCCCCCCTGCGTAAAATTTCTCAAAAAGTTTATAAAAAATAAACAGTTTTGCACTTTTTTTGAATTACCGTCTTATGTTTTTGATATAGCTGCCGAAATAAAAGGTAGATATAGGGGACTGCGCCGCAGCGCGCGGCGCCGCCCCGAAACGCGTTTAAACCAGTCAAAAGCCGCTTTCCTGAATCAGGGAAGGGATTCGCAGAAAACGGAGGAAATGCCGCATGATGAGGATAGTCAACGAGGCCGCCGGAGCGGCGGCGTACGCGCAGACGGTGTCCGTGGCGCAGAACCTGCAAAGCGCCAAAACCGTTCGGGGCGCCGAACAGGGACGGGAGTCCGGCGGCGCGTTCGATCAGGTCGATATTTCCGGGGCGTCCTCCGGCGGGTCCCTTTTTCAAAAGGAGCTGGCGGCCCGTCTTGTGCGGGATGTCCGCGCCTCCTCCAGCATCGGCGGCGTTCAGCAGGTGCGCCAGCAGATTCAAAGCGGCACTTACCAGTTGGACCCTGTCTCCATAGCCAAGGCCATGCTGTTGGAGAGATAAGCCATGGACAGAAATGATTTTCGGGAATACCTTGGTTTTTTAAAGGCTTTGGGCGACACGCTGGAGGAGATTACCCGCGTGGAGCAGGAGAAGACGGAGTTTGTCCGCACGGACGATCTGGACGGGCTGAACGAGTGCATGAAGCGGGAGCAGGCGCTGTCTTTGACCATGCGGGCCCACGACCAGAAGCGGGAGGCCGTGCTGCGGACGCTGGGACTGGAGGGCGTGCCCCTGCGCAGCCTGATGGACTATGCACCCGCTCAGGATTATGAGGAGACAAAGCGGACTGTGGAGCAGCTCTGCCGCCAATACGCGTTGTTTCGCGGCGCGTTTGAGGTGGCGCGGGACACACTGGAATGCAACCTTCACCAGATTGAAAAAATCATTCAGGCGGAGGACCCGGACGCTGTGGCGCCCGGCGGCTATCAGGAGACGTCCGCCGAGCTTCCGCCCCGCATGAGGACGGATTTCAGAGCCTGACCCGGTCCACGGGTGAAAGAGAGGATGGCACCATGCTGACGACAACCTTTGGAGCGTTTACCACCGCGCGTCTGGGCATCTATGCGGCGCAAAAGGCCCTGGAAGTGACGGGACACAATATTTCCAACATCAATACCATCGGCTATACCCGCCAGAGAGTGGACCAGGTAAGCCTGCGGGTGGACGGAGTGGACCGCTATGCCTCGGCTTTTGGCGGCGCCAGCGGGTCCGGCGTTTTGATTACGGGCATGTCCCAGTTCCGGGACCCCTATCTGGACATCCGCTTCCGCAACGAAAACTCCAGCGTGGGCGCCATGGATACCAAGCTGGGCGGTCTGGAGGAGTTGTCCGCGATTCTGGACGAGGTGGGCACGGGCGATACCGGCGAAGAGGGCGAGGGCATTTTGGCCGCGCAGTTTCTGGACCTGCGGGAAATGCTGGCAAAGCTTACCGGCGACCAGACCACGGAGGAGGAAATGCTCTCTCTGGTGCGCACCTCCGCCGATTCGCTGGTGGGGATTATCCGAAGCTATGCAGAACGGATTGCCGGGGTGAAGGAGGATCAGGAGGACGGCTTGGCGAACGATGTCGCCGCCGTCAACGACATTCTCAAAAGCATCCAGTCTTTGAATGAGAATATCCAAAAAAGCGAGTTGTACGGGGATAATTCTCTGGAGCTGCGGGACCAGCGGAATCTTTTGATCGACAAGCTGTCCGGGTACATGAAGATTGACGTGACCTATGAGCCAGTGAGCGTGGGCGCGGGAAAAACCGTGGACAAGCTGGTAATCAAGGTTCCCGGCGATCCCCCTACCAAGCTGGTGGACGGCGCCTATATAGGGCAGCTTACCATGGGGGATGGGCTTCAGAAAAACCCGGACTATGACCCCAATGCAACGCCCCCTGTTTTGGAACCTTATTTGGATGCGGACGGGACCCCCGTTACAGACCCTGCCGACGCGGCCGTGTTGCCCTATGCAATCACCGTCTCCGCGTTGGAGGACCGCAACGGCAACGTTCTGAAGGAGAAAAACGGGGATATCTCTGAGGCGTATCAGTTTGGCGATACCGAGCTGTACGGCGGGCTGCAGGCAAGGCGCGAGCTTTTGACGGAGGCGGGAGAATTTGCCAGCGCCGATATGACGGCGGCGGATTCGGCTTCCGCAACCAAGCGGGGCATCCCCTATTACCAGCAGGCGCTGGACTCTCTGGCGCAAAAGTTTGCCTCTGTGATGAACGCGGCCAACACCGGCTACCTCCGGGACAAGCAGGGCAATATTCTGGATGGAACCTCGGGGGACGTTCTTGCCACCAAGGAAGCCGACGGTACGTATACCATGAACGGGACCAACTATTCCTCTGTGGAAGACATGATTACCGGCGAGGGAACCGCCTTCACCGACAAGGCAAAGCTGATGGGTGGAAATCTGTTCAGCAGCAGCGGCACCAGCGACGACGCCTCCGGCATCACCGCCGCCAATATCTCCATCTCCTCAAGCTGGAGCACCAACCCCAGTTTTCTGCAAAACTCTTTTGAGGCGCTGAGTGGAAAGACCACCGTGGGCAGCAGCGATAACCAGAACATCGTCCACATCCTGGCGGAGTTTGACGGGAAGCAGGAATACAGGCCCGATGAAACCGACCCCACCGGCAAGCCGTTTTTCCGGGGTACCTTTGAGGGGATGTTCACCAACATTGAGCGGACGCTGGCAGACGACGTGAAGAGCACCACTACCCTGCTGAACAACTATGCCGTCTCCGCCACGGGACTGGAGACGAGCCGGGACAGCGTTTCCGGCGTGGACCTGAACGATGAGGCCATGAACATGATGCAGTATCAGAAGTCCTACGCCGCTGCCTGCCGCCTGATGACGACGCTTGACGAGGTGTTGGACAAGCTGATTAACGGGACCGGCGTCGTCGGTCGATAAAGGAGGGGATTTAAAATGATCCGTGTGACAACGAACGGAACGCTGCGGGGCTACCGAACCAGCCTGACGCGCTCGGCCGCTACGCTTGATAATACGAGAAACAAGGTGCTGACCCAGAGCAACTACACCAGCTACGCGGAGGACCCCGCGGCAGCTACACAGGCTTTCAAGCTGCGCCGCTCCTTTTCCCGCGTCAGCTCCCAGTTGGAAAGCGCCCAGTCGCTAAACAGTAAATTCTCCGCCGCCTGCGACGCGCTGAGCAGCATCAAAAGCGATCTTGCCGACGGACAGGCGAAAATTTCCGCTCTGGCTGGATTGGACGACTCCAACGCCTCCGGCCGCCAGCCGCTGGGCGAGGTGATCGGAAGCGCGGCGGATTCGATTGTGCAGATTCTGAATTCCCAGTACGGATCTTCCTTTATTTTCGGGGGGAAGGATTCGCTGGGCGACGCGCCCTTTAAAATGGAGGAGATCAACGGAGAAAATGTTCTGACCTACCGGGGCGTCCGGGTGGACGCGGAGGAGGGAACCGCCGAGTACGATCAGCTGAAAGCCATGGCCGGGGAGGAGAGCTATGTGGACATCGGCAGCGGCCTCACGGAGGTGGACGGAAAGCTGGTTTCCACCAGCGCCTTCAACGGGGCGCTAAGCGGCCTGAACTTTGTGGGCTACGGCGTGGATGAGGACGGCGACCCCAAAAATATGGCGTCGGTCATGAACAAGCTGTCCGAAATTTTCAAGCGCTGCGACGCGGATACCGGAGCGTGGGCCTCGGATCAGGACAAGGAGGACGCCACCCGCCTGACGAAGAAGCTGAAGGGCGGCATCGACGAAATTACCAACCAGTGGACCGCGCTGGACGGGCGCACCACCTATCTCGAAACCAGCAGCAACCGCCTGTCCCTTCTGGCCACCAACCTCAACGAGCAGATTTTGAACATCGAGCAGATTGATCTGGCCAGCGCCATCACGGATTTTTCCTGGGCGCAGTATTGCTATAACGCGGCGCTGAAGGTTGGCAACAGCATTTTGTCCCAGTCGCTGATCGACTATATGAATTAACGGGCATGATGGGGCTGCCGGAGCGTGCCCGACGTGCTTTTAAAGGTTAAAAAGGAGTGAAGGCAATGACCTATCCACTAATCGAGATCAAATCGGTACCCATTGAGATTGAGATGCGGGTCACGGACGCGAAGCTGGAGTACAGCCGCGCCACGGTGGATATGGAGATTACCCGGAACGAGGGTGGTCTGAGCATTCGGAGCAAGCCCATTCGCGTGAATCTGGACACATTCGAGGCGCGCAATTCCGTCACCCCTACGCTGGCCACCTGCATGAGAAACAATGCCCAGGCCGGAAAGCAGGCCGCCTATGAGGCCACGGCCACCTATGCCCGGCAGGGTCAGCTTTTGCTTCAGGCGAAAATCGGCGAGGAAATGGTGACGAAATTTGCCGCCGAGGCACAGACCCGGAACATGAAAACCAACGTGGGGATTGCGTTTCTTCCCACGCAGGGGGCCGACATTTCCTGGGACAAGGGCGAGTTGAACATCCGCTACGAGATGGACAAGGTCAACTTCGACTGGCGCAGCCAGCAGGGGAACTTCGAGTTTACTCCCGGGGACATTCAGTTCGAGGTGAAGCAGCAGCCGGACGTTGTAATTAAATACGTGGGCGGAGTGCTGTATGTGCCGCCCTCGGCGGACCCGCAGTATGTAGCTGTTGACGTGGAAGCCTGACACGTGCGAAAGAAAGGAGGCCTCCCATGGAAATCACGACAAAATATTTTGGGCAGATAGCCTATGAAGCCGGGGATGTGCTCTATTTCCGGGACGGCCTATTCGGCTTTGAAGAGGAGACGCAGTTTCTTCTTCTCCCCTTTGCCGACAGCGACGGAACGCTGCTGTGCTTTCAGAGCGTGACCACGCCGGGCCTCGCCTTTGTGGCGATGAACCCCTTTTCTCTGAAGCCGGACTATGCGCCGAGGCTGCGCCCGGCGGAGCTGAAGGCCATGGACGTGACTCAAAGCGAGGAGCTGAGCTTTTACGTGCTGTGCGTGGTACGCCAGCCCGTATCCGAGAGCACCGTAAACCTGAAATGCCCCGTGGCGGTGAACGAGGATACCGGAACCGCTATGCAGACAATTCTGGAGGACGGCGG
>JAEWML010000247.1 GCA_023393155.1 Bacillota bacterium | reverse complement strand
GCTTAAAAGGGTCCCTCCCTTATCTTTCGTGGAAGCGGGTTCTTGCAATCCCACCTCGGGGCGATTGCCCGGCGGGCCTATCCCCGCCGGGCCTGAATATCCCGGGTATAGCGCGCAGCGTCTGCCGCGGATTCCGCCAGCAGACGCAAAAACTGCTCCGCCTGCGGTGTGGTCTTGGTGTTTTTTGCCCAAATCCAGCCCAGACGCACGCAGCCCCGCCCCTCCAGCGGAACCGAAATCACCCGCTCGTCGCTCAATCCCGCGGTGAGAAGCCCGCTGCCGGTGGTAAACGCGTCGGTTTGCGCCAGCACCTCCATCATTGCCGTGCGGCTGTTGACGCACACGGTTTTGGCGGGCTTCCGGTCGGTAAGAAGCTGATATTCCTCGGAAAAATCCGCCGCCGCGCCCTGATCGTGCTCAAAGCAGGCATAGGGATATTCAAGAAGCTTTGCCTCGGTCAAGCCTTCGCAGGCGGTCAGCGGATGGTCCCGGCGCACATAGACGCAGGGCGGCACCGCCGCCAGCTCGTGAAACTCCACATCCTGATCGTCCATCCGGCGGCGGATAATTTTCTCCGTCAGGTCGGAAAGGAAGATCACCCCCACGTCCGCCCGATGCTCGCATACGTCCTGAATCACCGCGTCCATCCCCGTCTCCCGGATGGAAAGGCTGTACCCCGGCGCATCCGTGGTCTTCAGCAGGCGCAAAAAGGCATCCTCCGCAAAGGGATAGCGCTGGGTGGACACGGCAAAGCGCACGGGAGCGGGCGCAAACCGGACGCCGGTATACAGGCTTTCAATCCGCCGCTTCTGCTCCATCAGGGAAACGGCGTGGGTGACAAATTCTTCGCCCTCCGGCGTGAATTCCACGCCCCGGTTGCTGCGGCTGAAAAACCGGATGCCCAGCTCCTCCTCCAGCTCCCGGATAGCGGCGGAGATTCCGGACTGGGAGAGAAACAGCTTTTGGGCCGCCTTGTTGATGGAACCGCATCTGCTGACCTCCACCACATAAGAGAGCTGCCGGAATGTCATGAGACTCCCTCCTCGTCAATTGGCTTCCTCTTTCCAGTATAAAAATTTTTGACAACCTTGTCAATTCATTATCGGAAAAACCGGCAACTGATTTCCGAAAATACGCGCTAACGCTTTTTTCCAAAACCTGCTATATTATTGTTAAGACATATAAATTTTTATTTTTATTACAGAAATATATGGCTATATTTCACAGCATCCATGTAAATTTGTGGCCTTTGCGGGACGGTTGCCGGTTTCCTCGTCCCGCAGCAACAGAACGCTTCTTTTGTCCGCCGCCAACTTGCCCGCTCTGCGGGCCGTCAGAAAGGATGGTACTCATGAAAAATGAACAGAAGCTCGGTTTCTCCACCCGCCAGATTCACACGGGGAAGGAAGTAAACAGCGCCGGTTCCCTCTGCGCGCCCATCTATCAGACCTCCACCTTTTCCTTTACCTCTGTGGAGCAGGGCGGAGCCCGGTTTTCCGGGAAAGAAAGCGGCTACATATACACCCGCCTTGGCAACCCCTCCCTGACCCAGGTGGAGGCAAAGCTGGCCTCCTTAGAGGGAGGCGAGGCGGCGCTTGCCGCCGCTTCCGGCATGGGGGCCATCACCACCGCCCTGTGGACCTCTGTTGTGGCGGGGGACGAGATTCTGGCGGATGAGACGCTGTACGGCTGTACCTATGCACTTTTAAACCACGGAATGCCCAAATTTGGGGTTCATGTGACCCTCACTGACCTGAGCCGTCCGGAGAACTTAAAAAAGCACCTGACTAGAAACACGAAGGTGGTCTATTTTGAAACGCCCTGCAATCCCACCATGAAGGTCATCGACATTGCCGAAGTCGCCCGGATTGCCCATGAATTCAACCCCTCCATCCGGGTCATCGTGGACAACACCTTTTGCTCTCCCTACCTCCAGCGCCCGTTGGAGCTGGGCGCGGACGTGGTGGTCCACAGCGCCACCAAATACATCAACGGCCACGGAGACGTGATCGCAGGCTTCGTGGTGGGCAGCGCGGACTTTATCGGCCAATGCCGGATGTTCGGGCTGAAGGACATGACCGGCGCGGTGCTGAGCCCCTTTGACGCATTTTTAATCAACCGCGGCCTGAAAACCCTCAGCCTGCGCATGGAGCGCCACTGCGCAAACGCCGAGAAGGTGGCGGAGTTTCTCCAGGGACATCCTGCGGTAGAAAAGGTTTACTATCCCGGTCTGGAGGATTTTGAAGGCCGTGAAATCGTTCAAAAGCAGATGACGCTGCCCGGCGGCATGATGGCCTTTGAGCTGAAGGCCGACCGCGCCGCCACCGCCGCGGCCCTGAATCGTTTGGAACTATGCGTCATCGCCGTATCTCTGGGAGACGCAGAGACCCTGGTGGAGCATCCCGCCTCTATGACCCATTCCACCTATACCCCGGAGGAGCTGAAATCCGCAGGAATCAGCGAGGGTCTGGTCCGCATCAGCGTGGGGCTGGAGGACCCGGAGGACATCATCGCGGATTTCAAGGCCGCGCTGGACACCCTGCTCTGAGTTTAAATCAAATTAAGCCGCAAAAAGGTTTTTTCCCGTTGGGATTTCGTCCCGCACGCCGAAAAGAAACGCAACATGCAAGGGACTGAGGAAATATCTTCCTCAGTCCCTTGTTTTCCAGCGCCAGAGGACGCCGGTCATTATTTCAAGAAAGCCGCTAAGCGGATTTTCCGGCCCTCTTAATCGTTGGGCACAAATTTACTTGCCGGAGCGTGACACACCGGGCAGATATAATCCGGGGGCAGCGTCTCGCTCTCGTAGATATAGCCGCACACGGTGCAGCGGAAGCCCTTGCCCACCATTTCGCGCACCACGGTGGCCGTGGGCGGCGCGCTCTTTCCGCGGTTGGAAAATTCCTTCAGCGTCATCATCTCTCCGCCGGCAAGAATTTCCGCGTCCACAGCCTCTCCAACCAGCAGCACATAGCTTCCGATTTCCAGCTTATCCACCACTCGGCAGCTCACGCGGGACACCATATGCTCCGCAAGATAGGGGGTTCCGTTCTCGTCCGTCTTCGGCTCAAAGGCGGCAAACTTATCCCCCACACGGCCGGATTTATAGCCAAAGGTATTAATAATCTCCTCGGGACAGTCCTTCCCCAGCAGCGTCACGGAGAAAACGCCGGAAGCGAGAACCGCCTCAGTGGTGGCGTGGTCGCGGTTCAGCGTAACGGTGAAGCGGGGCGGGCGGGAGGAAGTAACCTGCGCGAAAGAGGTGACGATGCAGCCCTGCCGCTTTCCGTCCGCGGAGGTGGAGATGAGATACATGCCGTAGTCCATGGCCTCATAGGCTTTTGCGTTTATTTTTGCCATAAAAACGCTCCTTTCCTTTGCCGATCCCGGCGGTCCATTCGTATATTGACTGATACTAATATAGCAGACCCTTCATATTTTTGGAAGTAGCGAATGCAACAAAAAACTTTTCCCGCTTTCTCTATGGACAAACGCGCGTTTTGCGCGTATACTTTCTTAAAATCATTATCATTATCTCAATTACTTTTTGAGATAAGAAAATTTAATATTGAAAAGGAGTGGTTCCATGTCAGAGAGCTATGCGGGCAAAATCAACCGGAAGCTGCTGAAGAAACGGCGCATCATCGAGGCTGCGTCGGGCCGCGAAAAGGCGGATCTGGTGCTGAAAAATGCAACCTACGTCAACGTGTTTTCCAACGAGCTGTGTCAGGCGGACATCGCCGTGGCCGAAGGGCTGATTGTGGGCATGGGCAGCTACGAGGGCGAAATCGAGGCGGACATGACCGGCAAAATCGTCCTGCCCGGCTTTTTGGACGCTCATATTCATCTGGAAAGCTCTCTGGTCAGTCCCCGCGAATTTGTAAAAGCGGTGTTGCCCCACGGCACCACCACCGTCATCACCGATCCCCACGAGATTGCCAACGTCATGGGGACCGACGGCATCGAGTATATGCTTCAGGCCACAGAGGGCCTGCCGGTGGACGTGCGGTTCATGCTGCCCTCCTGCGTCCCCGCCACGCCCTTGGACGAGTCCGGGGCGATTCTGGACTATCGGGCCATCGACTCCTTTTATGATCATCCCAGAGTGCAGGGCCTTGCGGAGATGATGAACTTTGTGGGCATTATCAACGGCGACGAGCAGGCCGTTGAAAAAATTGTGGCGGCACAGGCCCATCATAAAAAAATCGACGGCCACGCGCCGGACCTTCAGGGCAACGATTTGAACGCCTATATCGCCGCCGGGGTCTATTCCGACCACGAGTGCCATGATTTGAGCGACGCCATCGCCAAGCTCCAGCGGGGCCAGTTTATCATGATTCGGGAGGGTACTGCCGCCCGGAACCTGGAAGCGCTTGTCCCCCTCCTGTGCGACAAATATGCCGAGCGCTGCATGTTCTGCACTGACGACAAGCACCCCAACGACCTTTTGGAAAAGGGCCACATCGACTACATTGTCCGGCGGGCCATTGCCCTGGGGGCGGACCCCATTACGGCGGTGAAGGTGGCCTGCCACAATGCGGCGCGATATTTCCTTTTGAACAACCGGGGCGCCATCGCGCCGGGCTATCTGGGGGACTTCGTGGTGATTGACAGCTTTGAGTCCTTCCAGATTGAGAAGGTCTATAAGCGGGGCGAGCTGATGGTGGAAAACGGCGAACTGCGAGACTTCCCCGCCCCGTCCATCGAGCCGTATCTGGTGGAGCGAGCGCACAACACCTTCCATGTGGGAACGCTGACGGCGGAGGACTTTGCGGAAAAGCGCCCCCGGGGCATCATTGGCATGGTCCCCGGCGAGATCACCACGGTGGACGCGGGCTACTCCGACCGCATTGACACGGAATACGACGTGTTAAAGCTGGCGGTGGTGGAACGGCACAAGAACACCCGCCACATCGGCATCGGCTACATTCAGGGCTACGGCCTGAAATCCGGCGCGGTGGCCACCTCCATCTCCCACGACTCCCACAACATCATCGTGGTGGGCACCAACGAAGCGGACATGGCCGCGGCGGTAAACCGGGTGGTGGAGCTGAACGGCGGCATTGTGGTGCTGGACGGCGGGGCTTCCGTTGCGGAGGTGCCTTTGTCCATCGCCGGTATTATGAGCGAGGAACCGCTGCCCGCGGTGAACCAAAAGCTGGAGGACGCCAAGGAAAAGGCCTCCGCTCTCGGCGTCTCCGATGGGGTGGACCCCTTTATGACCCTAAGCTTCATGGCTTTGCCGGTCATTCCTTCTCTGCGCATCACCACCCGTGGCGTGTTCGACGTGAGCCGTCAGACCTACGTATAAGTGCATCGGCACACAAATCAATTCCGCCGCGCGGACAAGGGCGCAAGCTTTTGTCCGCGCGGCTTTTTCCCTCCGTGAGCCGCGCCAAGATTTTCTCCTCTTCGCGCCGCTCCAGCAGTCATTTTGACGAAAATGCAGGGCAAATCCTTTCTTCCGCCATTTTTAGCTTTTCATATGAACTGTTTTGTGCTACATTAAAACACAAGTTTAAAAAAGCCCGCTGCAAAAACGGCGGGTCTGGGAGGGATTTTTCATGATTACGCTGCACTCCTCCGGCGTATTTTTGTCCGAAGGCGTTCCCTGCGAAACCGCGTCCGTCTCCCCGGAGGAAGGGCGCAGGCGCACTCTGTCCTGGTCCATCCTGCAAAGCCACAACCGATCCGGCGACGAAAACAAGCTGCGGCTCCGCTTTGACGCGATGGTTTCCCACGACATCACCTACGTGGGCATTCTCCAGCAGGCCCGGGCCTCCGGGATGCGGGAATTCCCCCTGCCCTACGCCCTGACCAACTGCCACAACAGCCTGTGCGCCGTGGGCGGCACCATCAACGGGGACGACCACGCCTTCGGCCTTTCTGCCGCGAAGAAATACGGCGGCATCTACGTCCCCGCCAACCAGAGCGTCATTCACTCCTACGCCAGGGAGCAGTTGGCCGGCTGTGGGAAAATGATTCTTGGCTCCGACTCCCACACCCGGTACGGCGCCCTCGGCACCATGGGCGTGGGCGAGGGCGGTCCGGAGCTTTGCAAGCAGCTTTTAAAGGACACCTGGGACGGCGATTATCCGGAAATCGTTCTGGTCTGGCTCACCGGCGCGCCGAAACCGGGGGTAGGCCCTCACGACGTGGCCCTTGCGCTGATCAAGGCCACGTTTGAGCAGGGCTTTGTCCGCAACCGGGTATTGGAGTTTGCGGGGCCGGGCATTGCTTCCCTCCCCATGGACTACCGCAACGGCGTGGACGTGATGACCACGGAGACGGCCTGCCTTTCCTCTGTCTGGGAGACGGACGACACGGTGCAGAAATTTTACGAGGCCCACGGACGGGCCGGGGAATACCGGCCCCTGTCCCCCGGCGAAGGGGCCTATTACGACCGGATGGTTTCCATTGACCTTGACGCGGTGGAGCCGATGCTGGCCCTGCCCTTCCACCCCTCCAACGCCTACCCCATCCGGGAGTTTCTGGACAATGCCGCCGACATTCTTGCGGCGGTGGAGGCCGACGCAAAGCAGCGCTGGCCCAAGGCAAGTCCCCGGCTGTTGGATAAAATCCACGACGGCGGCGTGTGGGCCGATCAGGGCATTGTGGCGGGCTGCGCGGGAGGCCTGTTCGACAACATTACCGCCGCCGCCGATATTCTGGGCGGCGGCGCGGAGAGCGGCGATTTCTCTCTCAGCGTCTATCCCACCAGCGTGCCGGTGAGCCTCGCGCTCACGAGAGCGGAAGCCACCGAGACGCTGATTCGCGCGGGCGCGGTCATGAAGCCCAGCTTCTGCGGCCCGTGCT
>JAEWML010000237.1 GCA_023393155.1 Bacillota bacterium | reverse complement strand
GGCCCCCTACGTCAAAACGCCGGAGCACATTCCCCAGATGGCGGCGGCCACCGCCAAAATGGTCACTGAGAGCATCGACGCCTTTGTGAAAAAGGATTTGGAGCTTGCAAATAAAGTGATTGCCGACGACGACGCGGTGGACCGGCTGTTCGACGCGGTGAAGGGAGACTTGATTAAGCTCATGAGCGCCGACAGCTCCAACAGCAGTCAGGCCATTGATTTGCTGATGATTGCGAAATATCTGGAGCGCATCGGCGACCATGCCACAAATATCGCGGAATGGGTGGTGTTTTCCATCACAGGGAAGCACGAGGACGCCGCGGGAACGGAAGGTTAAACCATGCAAACGGTCTTTCTTGTGGAGGATGATGAGGATATCCGCGAGCTGACGGCCTACGCGCTGGAAAACGCGGGCTTTGCCTGCACCGGCTTTGAGGACGGGGGCAGCTTTTGGGAGGCGCTTTTGGCAGGCGCCTCCCTTCCGGACATGATTTTGCTGGATATCATGCTTCCCGGGGAGGACGGGCTTTCCATTTTAAAAAAGCTCCGGGACCACCCCCGGTACGAACGCATCCCTGTTATCATGCTTACTGCGAAAAGCGGCGAGGCGGACAAGGTGCGGGGCCTGAATTTCGGCGCGGACGACTATATCCCAAAGCCCTTTGGCGTCACCGAGCTGATTGCCCGCATTCACGCGGTTTTGCGCCGGGCCGCTTCCGCCGGGCAGGAAAAGGGCCTGCTGACTTACGAAAATCTCGCGCTGGACAACGAGCGGCATACCGTCACGGCGGACGGAGAGGGCGTGGCGCTGACCTTTCTGGAATTTGAGCTGCTGCGCTATCTGCTTTTGAACGCGGGGCTGGTTTTAAGCCGGGACAGGCTGATGGATGCGGTTTGGGGCTACGATTATAAGGGCGAAAGCCGGACGGTGGATGTGCACGTCAAATCCCTGCGGCAAAAGCTGGGCCCTGCGGGGGAGCACATCAAAACGGTTCGCAACGTGGGCTATAAGCTCGGGGAGTGAGGCAATGAACAAACGGATATTCCGCTATATGGGCCTGCTCATCATTCTGACGGTGGTGATGTTTGCCGCGCTTTGGGGGACGATTCTCACCGGCCGGTTCGGCGCCCAGATTAAGGAGGGGCTTCAAACCCTTCGCGTCTCCGTCATCGACCCAAGCGGGGCTGTGCTGTTTGACAACATGGCCGATCCGAAGACCATGGAATCTCACCTGAACCGCCCTGAGGTGGCCGAGGCCCTTCAAACAGGCAGGGGAGAGGATGAGCGGCTTTCGGATACGCTGGACGAGAAGACCTATTACTACGCCGTGCGGCTGGAGGACGGAAATATTCTGCGGCTGGCCCTGACCACCGACAGTCTGGCCGTTTTGCTTTTCCAGTTCATTCCGGTTGTCCTGCTGTGTCTGATTTTGGCCGCGTGCCTTTCCTTTGCGGTGGCAAGAAGACTGACCGGAAGGCTGGTGGCCCCCATCAACAATCTGGATCTGGACGCGCCGGATCTTTCCGGCTATGACGAGCTGTTGCCCCTGCTGGAAAAAATCGAGACGCAGAAACAGGAGCTCTCACTTCAGCTTGCGGAGATTGAAAGCCGCGCCGCCACCATCACGGCCATCACCGGAAACATGAGGGAGGGGCTGCTTCTGCTGAACGGGGAGGGCCGCGTGCTGCTGGCAAACGACAGCGCCCTGCGCATCCTCGGTGTGCGGGACGCGGTTCACAAAAGCCTCATTGAGCTTTGCCGGGACGCGGCCTTTCTGGAGCGGGCAAACGCCTGCCTGGCGGGAGAAAAGGGGGAAACCTCCCTGCGGCTGGACGGCCGGTTTTACAGCGTGTATTTCAATCCCGTTCTGGACGGGGAGGCCCTTGACGGTGCGGTGGTGCTGTTCATCGACGTGACCGAACGGTATGCCTCGGAGCGCCAGCGCAAGGAGTTTTCCGCCAACGTGTCCCACGAGCTGAAAACGCCCCTCACGGCCATCGCCGCCCTGTCCGAGCTGATTGCCGACGGCACGGCAAAGGACGCCGACGTGCGGCCCTTTGCCGGGAAAATTCAAAAGCAGGCGCGGCGCCTGATCGACATGATTGAGGACATTATTCGCCTGTCCGAGTTTGACGAGGAGGGTGTTCCTCGGGAATTTACCCGCTTTAACCTTTACTCCGCGGCGGAGGCGGTGATCGACAGTCTGGAGGAAAAAGCCGCGGAGCGGAGTATTGCGGTGAAGCTGCTGGGGGACCCCCATATATCCGTCACCGCCAATCTCCGCATGACGGACGAGCTTTTGTACAATCTGGTTGACAACGCCATCAAATACAACCGGGAGGGCGGCAGCGTGACAGTGGAGCTGTCCGAGGATGCGCAGGCTGTGCGCATCTGCGTCCGGGACACGGGCATCGGAATCTCTGAGGAGCATCTGGGGCGGATTTTCGAGCGTTTTTACCGGGTGGATAAGTCCCGCTCCAAAAAGACCGGCGGCACCGGACTGGGCCTTTCCATTGTTAAAAATGCGGTGCAATTGCATAAAGGCGAAATTTCGGTGCGAAATAAACCCGAAGGCGGTCTGGAATTCCTGTTTTCGCTGGCGAAAAAATAGGAAAGTGCATGAGCGCATAAATTCTTAAGTGCATGGGTTTTTTTCCAAGTTTCTTTTAAACACATTCGACTTCAATCAATCATTAACGGAATTGTAATAT
>JAEWML010000126.1 GCA_023393155.1 Bacillota bacterium | reverse complement strand
GCTCTAAAAGTCTTGGCGGAAGAACTACAAAGCCCATGCGCATGGACGGGGCAATGGTCTGGGAAAAGGTATTCAGATACGCAACCCTGCCCCCGCCGTCAATGCTTTGCAGCGGCGGAATGGGCCGCCCGGTAAAGCGCAGCTCGCTGTCATAGTCGTCCTCGATCATCACGCCGTCCCGCTCCTCCGCCCAGCGCAGCAGCTCCTGCCGCCGCCGGATGGGCGTCACCAGCCCGGTGGGGTACTGGTGCGCTGGGGACAGGTGTGCCGCCCGTGCCCCGGAGGCCCACAGGGCGGCGGGGTCCATCCCCTCTCCATCCAGCGGAAGAGGAACGCAGCGCACCCCGCTGTTCTCATATACCTGCCGGATTTTCGGATAGCCCGGGTCCTCCACCGCCAGCACCTCATCCCGGCCCAGAAGCTGGGCCAGCAGCATGTAGAGATACTCCGCCCCCGCGCCCACCACAATCTGCTCCGGCGCGGCATGCAAGCCCCGGTAATCCCGCAGGTCGTCGCAGATGGCCCTTCGCAGGACCAAAAGGCCCTGATTAGGCAGGGGCGAGAGAAGGGCCGGTCCCTCCTCCGCCAGAACCTGACGCGTCAAACGCGCCCACGCCGCCAGCGGAAACCGGGCCGCGTCCACCCGGTTTGTCTTCAGGTCCAGCTTCCATTCCGGTTCCGGCAAAGAGTCGGCCTTCGGAAGGTTCTTTAGAGGCGGCTCCGCCGGAAGTGTGTCTCGCGCTGTGCTTCGCTCCACCTGCGCCACAAAAAAGCCGCTGCGTGGCAGCGCACGGACATAGCCCTCCGCTTCAAGCTGCTGATACGCCCCCTCCACCGTGATGACCGACACGCCCAGATGCTCCGCCAGCGCCCGCTTGGAGGGAAGCTTTTCCCCAACGATCAGCGCGCCCGAAAGAATATCCTCCCGGATACGGCGGTAAAGATATTCGTACAGCGTCAGCCCGCCCCGGTCCTCCATAGAATAGGTCAGCATTGACTCCCCTCCATCTGAACTTATCGAAATTTTAAAATGTGGGTATTTTAATCATACCATATACCAGCTATAATTAGCTCAATTGATGCCGGAGGGAGTCAGAGAAAATGGAAAACGGGTTTGGAACAAAGCATTTTTCCGCCGCGGACAGACGGGTCCGAAGCATTGTCATCACCGCGCTTCTGGCCGCGCTGACCTGCGCCGCCACCATGGTCATCCGCATCCCCTCTCCCACGGGGGGCTATCTGAATCTGGGAGACACAGTGGTGTTGCTGGGGGCCTTTTTGCTGGGGCCGTGGGCAGGCGCGCTGGCCGGGGGAATCGGCTCCGCCATGGCCGACGCGCTGGCGGGCTACGTGGTGTATGTCCCCGCCACGCTGGTGATTAAGGCCGTGATGGCCTTGGCCGCCGGGTTTTTGTACCGTCTTTTGCGGGACCGCACCGGCGGCATGCTTTTCGCCGCCCTTGTGGGGGAAATTCCCATGGCGGTGGGCTACTGGCTGTTTGACGCCTTTCTGCTGCATAGCTGGACTGGCGCCGCCGCCGGAATTCCCGGCAATCTGGTGCAGGCGATCTTCGGCGTGGCTGTCTCCGTCTTTCTGGCGGCAGCGCTGCGGAAAAGCGGCTTTGTGCGAAGCAGGTTTCCAAATCTCTGAGCATCCCCCGTCAAGCCGCAGGTACGGCGGAGCGGCAGGTATTTGTAACAGCGGCGCGGACGGCGGCTAATTGAAATCGGAACGCGGGACGGATAAAATCCGTCCCGCGTCTTTGCTTTCGGAGCAGTGTACAGTGCGATTCCCTTAATATATTGATTTTTTGTTTATATTATTTGAAGGATGCACTTGCGGTCTTTAATTTTATGTGATATCTTATTATCTAGCTAAAGTGATAGCATGCTACCGTTAAGGTGCTTTTACACAGATTAACACATCATTTTTTGCGGGGAGGAAATCGACCATGGTGCAGCCATCGGAAATCCAGGCGGCAGTCCGCGCAGACGCGGAGGACGCGCGGCATCTTGTCCGTCAGCTTTTTGACTACGCGGAGCTTCCCTACCATGAGGAGCAATCCAGCGCAGCCATGGCGAAGCTGCTGGAGCAGGCGGGCTTTGAGGTGGAGTATCCCTTTTTTCAGGAAAAGCTGGGATATGGCACGGCCTATCGCGCCACGCTGAAAAACGGCGAAGGGCCAAAGGTGGCCTTTCTGGCGGAGTACGACGCTTTGCCAATCATCGGCCATGGCTGCGGTCATAATCTCCACGGGCCCCTTTCAGTGCTGGCGGGCCTTGCCATGGCGCGGCTGAAGGACCGTTTTTCCGGCACGGTGCAGGTCATCGGCACCCCGGCGGAGGAGGAAAACGGGGCGAAAATCCCCATGGCGTCGGACGGGGTGTTTGACGATCTGGACCTGGCGGTGATGATGCATAGCTGGAGCGGCGGCACGTCCTGCCCGGACATGGACGTTTTAAGCCTGCGGTGCTATGTGGCTGAGTTTTACGGACGGGAGGCCCACGCGGTGGCCGGTCCCTGGGCGGGCGCCAGCGCTTTGGCGGCGGCCCGGAAGTTTTTGGATTTGGTGGACGCGCGGCGGGAGAGCTTTACCCGGGATGTGCGGTTTAACGCCGTTTTGCTGGAGGGGGGC
>JAEWML010000122.1 GCA_023393155.1 Bacillota bacterium | reverse complement strand
ACCAGAGAAAGATAAAAAGCGTCTCCAAAATGGCAAGCCCGATTACCCGCCCCGCGAAGGAAAATCCGTCGAACAGCGTGAGATATCCGGACCGGACACCCCGCCGGATATCCATGCAGTAGAGAATAAAGCCGGCTTGCAGGACAACGCCCAGAAGCGAGGTCAGAATGCTGACAAAGCTTCCCAGCGGATTGCCGTAAGTCACGGGGCTGCCGCTGCTGGCCAGACTGTCCACCATGCTCAGGGCCAGGCTCAGCAGAAGATACAGCCCCACAAATCCCTTGGGATTTACCTGCGCGGAGCGAAGCAGCTCCTTCATCTCCGCTTTTAATGCAGGCCGGTCTATCAGTTCCGCCATAAAAACTCCTTTCGGGCCGCCGAATACCGGGGTCAGCCCATTTCATATAACAATGGTACGGATGTCGCCACCGCACGTCTTTTCACCAGTGTATCATGCATGGGAAAGCTTGGCAAGACCCGGTTGGCCCGCGTTAAAAGATATACAAAATTCGTTAAATAAAGCACAAATTTCTGAGAAAACCGGTGCTTACAGTCTGGACATTTATTCATTTTAGGTGTAGAATAATGCGCAGTATGTGGCAGAGCAACCTTTAACGCTCTAACCAGGAGAAAAATGAGGTGAAAACAATGGCACAAGCGTTTTTCGGCGGTGTTCATCCCCATGATATGAAGGCCGCCACCAATGAAAAGGCCATCGAACAACTGGCGCCCCCGGCTGAGGTGGTCATCCCCATGTCCATGCACTTCGGCGCTCCGTGCGCACCCCTTGTCAAAGCGGGTGACCATGTGAAGGTCGGACAGAAAATCGGCGAGTTCCGCGGCTTGGGCGCACCGATTCACGCCAGCGTTTCCGGCACGGTAAAGGCCGTGGAGCCCCGTCCCTATTCCATGGGGGGCAACATGACCGCCATCGTGATCGAAAACGACATGAAAAACGAGCTGAGCGAAGAAATCAAGGCCCCTGCGAACCCCAGTGCCCTCACCGTCGAGGAGATGGTGGAAATTGTTAAGGAAGCCGGCATTGTCGGCATGGGCGGCGCAACCTTCCCCACCCATGTGAAGATTTCCGGCGGTATCGGCAAGGTCGACACCGTAATCATCAATGGCGCGGAGTGCGAGCCCTACATCACAGGCGACCATCGCGCCATGCTGGAGCGCCCCGAGGAAATCATCGGAGGCGCGATTTATCTGGCCAAAATGTTTGGCGTGGATAAGGTCGTCATCGGTGTGGAAGACAACAAGCGCGACGGAATTGACGCCATGAACAAGGTCATTGCCCAGAAGCATGCCCCCGTGGTGGTGGAATCCCTGCACTGCCGTTACCCCCAGGGCGGTGAAAAGCAGCTCTGCCAGGCCGTTACCGGCAAGCAGGTCCCTCCGGGAGGACTGCCCTCCGCCATCGGCTGCGCCGTGTTCAACATCAACACCACCTGCGCCATCTACCGGGCCATCACCCAGGGGCTGCCTGTGGTGACCAAGGTGGTTACCGTCTCCGGCTCCGGCGTGATTGACCCGAAGAATCTGGAGTGTCCCATCGGGACCCCCGTGGCAAACCTGCTGGACGCCTGCGGCGGCCTGAAGGACGGTACATATAAGCTGATCGCCGGCGGCCCCATGATGGGCATGGCCCAGTACACTGCGGACATCCCGGTGGCCAAGGGCACCGGCGCGGTTTTGGCGTTTTGTGAAAACGAGGAGCAGACCGTGGAGCACCCCCAGTGCATCCGCTGCGGCAAGTGCGTTTCCGTCTGTCCGGTGAAGCTGGAGCCCCTGTTTATGTACCAGTATGCCTCCAAGGGGATGACCGAGGAGCTGAACGCCGCCAACATTATGGACTGCATGGAATGCGGCGCGTGCTCCTATATCTGCCCCGCCCGGATTCATCTGACTCATATGTTTAAAACCGGCAAGCAGCTGGTAAAGGATAAAGCGGCCGCCGATAAGGCAGCCGCCGAAAAGGCCGCCGCATTGGCGGACAAGACAGAGAAGAAGGAGGCGTGAGAGATGACCGACTATAAAAATCTGAAGCTGATCGCCACGTCTTCTCCCCATATCCGCGCCGCGGAAAACACCCGTTCCATTATGCTGGACGTGATTATCGCCATGCTGCCCGCTCTTGCTTACGCTGTTTGGGCGTTTGGCCTTCGGGCGCTGACTGTGACCTGTGCCAGCGTGATTTTCTGCACGGCGTGGGAGTGGGTATACCGCAAGCTTATGAAGAAGCAGCAGGCCGTGGGCGATCTTTCCGCAGTGGTCACGGGTATGCTGCTGGCGTTTGTCTGCCCCGTGGGCGTGACCTATTTTGCGCTGTTTGTGGGCAGCTTTTTCTCCATCGTGGTTGCCAAGCAGCTCTTTGGCGGCATCGGCAAGAACTTTGTAAACCCGGCCCTGGTGGGCCGTGCCATAATGGTGGCCTCCTTCGCCGGGAACATGACTACCTGGGCGAAGTTTCAGGCCACCTCTCACCTGTTCGGATCCAACGCCGACACGGTGACGGCGGCCACTCCCATGGCCTATCTCCACACCAATAATTTGCAGGGACTGCTGGACAGCGGCGTCACCATGACGGACATGTTTTTAGGGCGCATCGGCGGGTCCATCGGCGAAATTTCCGCCCTGATGCTCATTGCCGGCGGCATTTACCTGCTGGCCCGCAAGGTCATCTCCTGGCAGACCCCGGTGAGCTATATCGCCACCGTGGTTGTCCTGACGCTGATTTTCCCCCGTGGGAACGATGCGTTTACGTGGATGCTGTTTAACCTGCTGGGCGGCGGACTGCTGCTGGGCGCGTTTTTCATGGCGACCGATTACGCGACCTCTCCCGTCACCCCCACAGGCCAGTTGATCTATGGCATCGGCTGCGGCCTGATTACCGTGTTTATCCGCTATTTCGGCTCCTATAACGAGGGCGTGTGCTACTCCATTCTGGTGATGAACCTGCTGACCGCCCTCATCGACAAGTATGTGAAGCCTCAGCGCTTCGGCGTTGTCAAATCCGATAAGAAGGAGGCGGCTTCGAAATGAGCGAACAAGTGAAAACCAAGGAAAAAATTACAATGAACCCCAAGTACATTTTGCTGCTGACGTTTACCCTGACCATCACCTGCATCATCGTGGCGGGACTGCTGGGCCTTGTCAATCAGGTGACCGAGCCCAATATCACCGCCGCCAACAAGGCTAAGACCGTGGCGGCTATGTCCGCCGTGGTGGCGGATCCAAACAGCACCTTTTCCGAGGCGCTGGAGATTACGGACGAAATGACCGCCGCCGCTGCGGCCTATAAAGCCAAGGTGACTGAGATTTATCAGGTCATCGGGTCTGACGGGGCCAACGCGGGCTATGCCGTGAAGATGGACACCAGCGGCTCTCAGGGCACCATCGTGATGATGGTGGGCGTGGACTCGGAGGAAAGCGTCACCGGCGTATCCATCGTCTCTCATGCCGAAACCTCCGGCATCGGAAGCAAGATTATGAACAATGACCCGCTGCCCGGCAGCGGCGTGGGCGTTTTGGAGCAGTTTGTCGGCATGAGCCATTCGGACGGCGACCTGACGGTGGGCGGCAATGTGGACGCCATTACCGGCGCAACCGTGTCCACCAAGGGCGTCACCGGCGGAGTCAACGGCGCCTTGGCCGTGACCGCCGCGATGGGCTGAGAAAGGGGGAGTTGAACAATGAACATCGGTAAACAGTTAAAAGAGGGCGTCATTACCAACAACCCCGTGCTGGTGCAGCTTCTGGGTTTGTGCTCTACCATGGCAATTACCACCTCTATTATGAACGGCCTTGGCATGGGCGTGTCCGTGCTGATTATTCTGACCGCTTCCAACGTCGTGATTTCTGCTATTCGGAAGATTGTCCCCAATAAAATCCGGATTGCCATGTACATCGTGGTCATCGCAGGCTTTGTCACCTGTGTGGACCTGCTGTTGCAGGCGTTTTTGCCGGACATCGCCGCGTCTTTGGGCGTGTTTATTCCTCTGATCGTGGTGAACTGCATCATTCTGGGCCGTGCAGAGGGTTTTGCCTCCAAAGAAGGGATTGCTGCTTCTGCGATGGACGGCGTTTTTCAGGGTTTGGGCTATACGCTGGTGCTGCTGGCTATGTGCATTATCCGCGAGTTGCTGGGTGCGGGCACGCTGGCCGGTATTCAAATTATGCCGGCGGGCTATCAGACCATTGGCGTGCTGACGCTGCCGGTGGGCGGCTTCCTGGTGCTGGGCGTTTTGATTGCCGCCATGCAGTGGGCGCCGAATCGGCCCAAAAAAGCTGCAAAGGAGGAAAAGTAAGCCATGAAAGAAATCTTTTCCATTGCTCTGGGCGCCATTCTGGTTAATAACTTTATTTTTGCCCAATTTCTTGGAATCTGCCCCTTTATGGGCGTTTCCAAGAAAATTGACACCGCTGTGGGCATGGGTGTGGCCGTTACCTTCGTCATGGGTCTTGCCTCCGCATTTACATGGCTTGCCAACGAGTATCTGCTGATTCCCCTGAGTCTGGAGTACATGCAGACCGTGGCGTTCATTTTGATTATCGCTTCGCTGGTGCAGTTTGTGGAGATGTTTCTTCAGAAATCACTTCCTTCGCTGTATACTGCGCTGGGCATTTACCTGCCGCTGATTACCACCAACTGCGCCGTGCTGGGCGTTGCCCTGCTAAACGTGCAGAACAGCTACAATTTTATTGAGTCCGTGGTGTATGGCATTACCGGCGGTCTGGGCTTTTTGCTGGCCATCGTGCTGTTTGCCAGCATCCGGGAGCGTCTTGTGTTCGCTGATCCGCCCAAAGCCTTTGAGGGGTTTCCCCTTGCGCTGGTTACCGCTGGACTGATGGCACTGGCGTTCATGGGCTTCTCCGGTGCGAACGTCTTCGGTTAAGGAGGAGAAATCATGAATATTGTCTTTGCCATTTTGGTTCTGGGAATTTTGGGCGCTGTGTTCGCCGTGATTCTGGCAGTGGCGTCCATTGTCTTTGCCGTGAAAACCGACCCCAGACTTCCTGAAATTGTCGATGCCCTGCCTGGCGCAAACTGCGGCGGCTGCGGCTATGCGGGCTGCTCCGACTGCGCGGGTCACATTCTGGACGGCAGCGCGCCCGTCAATGCCTGCCCTGTGGGCGGCGCGGCCTGTGCGGAGAAAATTGCCGCCATTATGGGCGTGGAACCCAGCAGCGCCGAAAAAGAAGTGGCCTTTGTCCGCTGCAACGGCGGAACCGCGGCGAAAAAGCGCTTTGAATACCGCGGCGTGCTGGACTGCGTCTCCGCCATGAAGGTGGCTGCCGGTCCGCTGGAGTGCGGCTTCGGCTGTCTGGGCTTTGGCTCCTGCGTGACTGCCTGCCAGTTTGACGCTATGCACATTGCTCCCAACGGCTGCGCCGTGGTGGACCCTGTGAAGTGCACCGACTGCATGGCTTGCGCCACCGCCTGCCCTCGCAAGCTGATTATTTCCGTCCCCGTGTCCAAGAAGGTTCACGTGGCCTGCATCAATCAGGACAAGGGCAAAGTGGCCATGAGCGTGTGCGCCAACTCCTGCATTGGCTGCGGCCTATGCGAGAAGGAGTGCAAAAAGGACGCCATCCATGTGACCAACAATGTGGCCGCGATTGACTACGACAAGTGCATTAACTGCAAGATGTGCACCAAGGTCTGCCCCCGCGACTGTATTTTGCCCATTGCAACGCCCGAGGAGAAGGAGAAGTACAAGGCTGTCAAAAAGGCACAGGCCGACAAGGCCAAGGCTGCCGCTGAGGCTGCCGCCGCCGCGCAGACTGCTGCTCCCGCTCCCAACGCGTAAGAGTACCCCAAAGATTCTGTCACAAGAGAGGGCAGGCCCAAATCGAAAGATTTGGGCCTGCCCTCTTGTCTGCCTCGGTCTTGTCCGGTGCTTGCGCATTAAGACCAAAGCCGTGAATTGTGCCGTATTGCCTTCGTTATCCCGTCCTCAGTCCTGGTCAAACAGGCGTCCCGCCGATACTTGCAGCGCTTCGGCAATGGAAAAAAGCGTCTCCAGGGAAAGTCCCTTCAGCCTCGTGCCGTTGTTGGCCTCAATTTGGCTGAGAAACGACCAGCTTTTGCCGATCATTTCCGCCAGTTGCTCCTGCGTATAGCCCCGTACCTTCCGGTAATAAGCAATTCTCAGCCCCAGAAGCCGGTAGTTTTCCCGATATTTTTCCCGCAAGCGGTATCCCTCCCTCCTCCGCAAATTAGGATACTTTCCTATTTATCCTTAATGTTATCAAAACAAAGGGTACTGCGTTACAGACCAATAGAATAATATTATTTACTTTTAGCGAGTAATATAGTATTATTAGAATAAATAAATACACTTTTGGCGAGGGGTGAGATTATGCCGGAGGAAGAGGAGCTTTTAGAGGTGCTGGCAAAGCGCACAGGCTGCAATTATCTCTCAGATTTGCGGGAAAAGAGTTTTCAGCGCCACGCGGTAAGGGCGGCGCTGGAGCTTTCGCAGGAGGCGTATTCCGCATCGCAATGGCGGGACGCCGCCGGATATTTGCTGCATCTGACCGATTTGCCACCCACCGGAGAGGCGGCGCGGGCGCTTCTGCAAGGCTGGGAGGCGACTCAGACTTCTGAAAATTAGTCAAAATCAGCGTCCCGGTCCGCAAAAGCGGACATGGGACGCTTTTGTGTTTTTCAAAGCGCTCCGCTTAAAAAAGGGCCGTCTTTGGCAGACGGTCCCGCGTTCAGGCAGGCCCGCTAATGGCCGCCGCGCCCGCAAAACGAAGGGCTTTGCCTGAATTTACAATTTGTTTATATCCATCCATTGACATTCGTTTTGCGTGGTGGTAAACTCGCTTTAGCACTCGGAACTAATGAGTGCTAATCTTTGTTTTACCGTTCTGGTAAGGAGCGGACTATGGATTTGACAGACCGAAAAAAGCAAATACTGAAAGCGGTGGTGGAGGATTATATTTTCACTGCCGAACCGGTGGGCTCAAAGGCGATTGCTTCCCAGATGGGAGGCTCCTTCAGCTCCGCCACCATTCGCAACGAGCTGGCGGATCTGGTGGAGCTGGGCTATTTGGAGCAGCCCCACACCTCCGCCGGGCGGGTGCCCGCGCCCAAGGGCTATCGGCTGTATGTCAACGAGCTGATGGAGCGGCAAAAGCTCAGCGTGGCGGAGACGGAGAAGCTGAACGCGGCGCTTCACCTGAAAATGGAGGAGCTGGACCGGGCCGTTTCCCAAGCGGGGAAAGCGGTGAGCGCGCTGGCGGGCTATCCCGTGTACACAGCCACTGCCGGACGAAAAAATTTTTTTGCCAAGCATTTTGATTTGATTCCCGTAGATGACGAAAGCCTGATTGTCGTGATGATGATGGGCAACAACCGGGTGAAAAGCCAGCTGCTCCGGCTTCAGCTAAAGCTGGACGCGGACCAGATACCGGCGCTTGCCCATTTGCTGAACACCCATTTTACCAGCAGCTCTGCCGACGAGATGAACGAGCGGCTGCTGCACATGACGGATCAGCTTTCCCCCAAGGTGTTTTTGCCCCTGAGCCAGACCGTGACCTATGCCACGGACGTGCTGGACGAGGCGGGCCGCCGGGAGGTGCAGACCGTGGGGGCCAGCCGGCTTTTAAAGCTTCCCGAATTTCGGGACGCGGATAAGGCCCACCAGCTTATGAGCTATCTCAGCGATGAAGA